>CANOHR010000078.1 GCA_947565875.1 uncultured Pseudoflavonifractor sp. | reverse complement strand
TAAAGCCCTCGGGCTGGCAGACGGTCAAATATGACTTTGTGGACGGAAAATATCTCTACAACCGCTGTCATCTCATCGGCTATCAGCTTACTGCGGAAAATGCCAACGAACTGAATCTTATTACCGGGACCCGGTATCTTAACGTTCAGGGCATGCTCCCCTATGAAAACCAGGTGGCCGATTATGTGAGAGAGACGGGAAACCACGTACTCTACCGGGTCACCCCCATCTATGAGGGGACCGACCTTCTGGCCCAGGGGGTGGAGATGGAGGCTCTCTCCGTGGAGGACGGCGGAGAGGGGATCTGCTTCCACATCTTTGCCTACAACGTTCAGCCGGAGGTGGTCATCGACTATACCACCGGGGAAAGCTGGGCGGAGGGGGAGGATCGTCCTCCCGTCAACACCGCTGAAGCGGAGAGCCCTGTTCCCCCGGCAGAGGAGACCTCCTTGGAGGAACAGGGCTACATCCTCAACACCAGTTCCCGCAGGTTTCATCTGCCTGCCTGTTCCGGAGCCAACGATATCAAAGCTGATAACCGCCAGGAGTATTTTGGCAGCCGCCAGGCTCTGATCGACGCCGGGTATGCCCCCTGCGGAAGCTGTAAACCTTGAAAAGAAGCGGAGACGCCTGCAAAGGCGCCTCCGCTTTTTGTAAGGGATATCCTATAAATGGAAATTTAGCGGTGAGTGCAGGCGGGCCGGTTTAGAACCGACCCCTACGAAGGTGGGCAATGCGTAGGGGCGGGTTCCAAACCCGCCCGCCCAGATATGGAACCGCCGCTAAATTTTCATTTATTCCTCTCCCTCACATTCCTCGATTGCCAAAAGGAAGGCCGTACCATATTTGTCCGCCTTTTTCTCCCCTACCCCAGAGACCCGGAGCATGTCCGCCAGACTTTGGGGGCGCTTGGCCGCCATGTCCATCAGGGTGGCGTTGGAGAAAACCATAAAAGGGGGGACGTTCTCCTTTTGAGCCAGACGGTAGCGAAGCTTTTTGAGGGCCTGGAAAAGGCCGCCGCCCTCCCCCACCGTTCTTTTCTCCTTGCTGCGGGAAGCGGTTTCCCCTTCCATTTTCAGTTTCGGCTGAGGCTGAAGGCGGACCGAACGCTCCACCTTCTCCCCCCGAAAGAGGACCTCCCCTGCCTGGAGCGTCAAAAGAAGACCGCCAAACTCCGTATCCCGGACCAGATATCCCTTGTCTGTCAACAGGCGGATATCCTCACTCACCTCATGGGCGGACCGGTCTTTCATCAGGCCATAAGTGGTGAGTTTGTTCAGGCCCAATTCCACAAGACGACGGGCCCTGCTTCCCCGCAGGGTCTGAGAGATCAAGGCGGCACCCACATGATAGCCCAGAGCGTCCTCCGCTCTCTTGACACATGAGAGGATCATCTGGGCTTCCCGGGTCATGTCCTCCCGCCGGAACTGCCCCCGGCAGACTCCGCAATTGCCGCAGCTTTCCGGGTGCTCCTGGCCAAAATAGTCCAGGATATACCCCCGAAGGCATTTCTCTGTGGAGCAATAGCCTGTCATACTTTCCAGCCGCGCATAGTCCCGCCGCCGAGCCTCCTCCCGCTCGTCCTGTGTCAATGCCTCATTGTCATGACCATTTTCAATCAGGAACCGGGCGGTGACCACATCGGCGCCGTTAAAAAAAAGGATGCATTCCGCCGGAGCGCCGTCCCGTCCTGCCCGGCCCGCTTCCTGATAATAGGCCTCCAGGCTCTTGGGCATATTGTAGTGGATCACATAGCTCACATTGGATTTGTCGATCCCCATGCCGAAGGCATTGGTGGCCACCATAACACTCTTCCGGTCAAAGCGAAAGTCATCCTGGTTTATCCGCCGCTCCTCCTCACTTAAACCCGCATGATACCGGGTGGCGGGGAGGCCCCCCTTCTGAAGGGCGGCGCACACCTTTTCCACGGCGTTCCGGGTGGCGCAGTATATGATCCCGCTCCTCCCCTCCCGCTGCCTCACCATGCTTTGAAGGAGCGGATCCTTTTTTCTCACCCGCAGTACGTCAAAATAGAGATTAGACCGGTCAAAGCCGGTAACCAGGGTCAAGGGCTCCTGAAGACCCAAAAGCCGCTCTACATCCTCCCGCACCGCTCCCGTAGCGGTGGCGGTAAAGGCGGCCACCGGAGGCCGTTTGGGAAGCTGGGCAAGAAATTCCGGGATCTTCAGATAGCTGGGGCGAAAATCCTGTCCCCATTGGGAGACGCAGTGGGCCTCATCCACTGCCACCAAAGACAATTCCATCTCCCTGCTGAGGCGGAGAAACCCCTCCCCCGCAAGACGTTCAGGAGCCACATAAAGGAGCTTGAACTCCCCCGCCCAGGCCCGGCGGTAGGTCCGGCGCAATTCTTCCTCATCCAGAGAACTATTGAGAAAGGCGGCAGGGATCCCACCCTCCTCAAGGGCCATCACCTGGTCCTTCATCAGAGAAATGAGGGGAGAAATCACAATGGCGACCCCCGGCAGCAGCAAGGCCGGGATCTGGTAACACAGGGATTTTCCGCCTCCTGTGGGCATAACGCCCAACACATCCCGGCCCGCCATAACGCCGTCGATAAGCCGTTCCTGTCCGGGGCGAAAGGAGGTATGACCGTAATACTTCTTTAATGCCGCCAGCTTGTCCACAACCCTTCCTCCTTTCGCTGTTTTTTCCATCATACCCCCTTTTTTTCTCCGGCGCAAGGGCGGTTTTTCTTGACAGGTCCCGCCGAAGCTTCTATGATAGAAAAAAGTCCCCCAAAAGGAGGTCTTCCATGGACCACACCGTTTTGCTCTGCCGTCTCGGCAGCCTTTCCGCCTTTCACGAATTGTATGAAGAGCCCATTTTCCGACTGGCCTTTTCCCTGATAAAGGCTCTGGACCGGAAGGATGCCACCGCCGCTCTCACCGCCTGGGGACAGTTTCTCTCCCGGCTGGACGAGGCCGGCTTTGACAGTCCGGGCGCCTGGCTCAGCGACCGGCTTCGATACAGCGACGCCCCCTGGCCCCGCTCGGTGGCCGAGGACCGTCCCGTCCCCGCTCTGGAGGAGAGAGCCCGCCGGGATATAGAGACCCTGACCGCCTTAGCCTCCCTGGACCCCCTCCCTCTCATAGAGGCTCTGGACCTTCCGGCAGAGGTGGGACTTTCCGGCTGGGCCCCGAAGGTCCCCTTTACCTTTGAAGAACTGCGGGAACACTATAAGGCTCACGGTTGCGGCCCATTTGCCCGCCACCGGGCCTTTCTGTGGGAGGAGGGACGGCTTCTGCCCGTAACGGACCCCGACGTCCCCTCCCAGCAACAACTGATCGGCTACCGCCGCCAGCGCCTCCAGGTGGAGGAAAATACCCGCTCTCTTCTCTCCGGCAGGCGGGTCAACAATGTACTTCTCTTTGGAGACAGCGGTACGGGAAAATCGGCCACCGTCAAATCTCTGCTGGCCCTTCCCGACACAGAGGATCTGCGGCTCATTGAGATCGAAAAGGGAAGCGTCGCCCAGCTTCCCCGGCTGATCCGCTCTCTGGGCACCCGGCGGCAGAAGTTTATTCTCTTTATCGACGACCTGGCCTTTGACCGGGATGACATGACCTACTCCGTCCTCAAGACTATTCTGGAGGGTGGACTGGAGCCCCGGCCGGACAATGTGGCCATTTACGCCACCTCCAACCGCCGGAATCTGGTGCGCCAAACCTTCTCCAGCCGGGCGGGGGACGAGGTAGACCGGGAGGAGACCATTCAGGAAAAAACCGCCCTGGCCGACCGCTTCGGCCTGCGGATCCCCTATCTGGGCCTCGCCATGGCCGAATATCTGGAGTTGGTGGAGCGTCTGGCGGCTCAGGCCGGGCTCACTCTTTCTAAGGAATCCCTCACCGCCCAGGCCATTCGCTGGGACGCCCGCCACCCCGGCCGCTCCCCCCGGACCGCCCAGCAGCTGATCGCCAGTCTGGCAGAATAGGCCCCCGCAAAAAAGGAGACGTCGGCGACGTCTCCTTTTTTGCTTCCAACTCTTAAAAGGCCACCTTCAAAAGGAGGGCCACCGCACACAAAATGATGGCACAGGGAACGTATACATACCGCCCCAGGCTATACCAAAATCTGCCCGGTTTCTTTTTCGATCCCCGGCCCACCTCGTCCAGCAGGTCTTTTTGGGGAATGATCCAGAACCAACTTACCGCTCCCAGGGTGGCGCCGATGGGGATGATGTAGATGGACACGATATCCATCCAGGGACCCCATTTGGCAATGGGCTCCATATGGAGGCCCACTCCCAGGCACACAAGACACAGAAGCCCCAGCACCGCCTTCCGGCTCAGCCTGGGGAAGCGGTGCTGCAGGGACTCCCCCACCGCCTCAAACATATTTTGCAGAGAACTGACCCCGGCAAAGATCATCGCGGTATAAAGGATAACGGCAAAAAGCCGTCCCAGGGGGATATCCTGAAGGATCCGGGGCAGGGTGACAAAGAGAAGGGAGGGCCCCGCCCCCACGTCCAGACCGTAGGCAAAGCAGGCCGGAATAATGACCAGGGCCGCCACCAGGGCGGCGATGGTGTCAAAGAGGGCGGTCTGCTTTGCCAGGGCCACCACGTCCTCCTTCCGGTCCAGGTAAGCCCCGTAAACGATCATGCCGCTTCCTGTGATGGACAGGGAGAAAAAGGCCTGCCCCATGGCCCAGATCCAGACCATGGGGTCCAGAAGTTCCTCCCACCGGGGAGTAAACATATACCGGTATCCCTCCGCCGCACCGGGCAGAAAGGCTACCCGTACCGCCAGCACCAGAAAAATGAGGAAGAAAAGAGGCATCATCACCTTGTTGCTCTTCTCAATGCTTTTGGCCCCCAGCAGAAGGGTCAAAAGAGTCCCCGCCACCACAATGACGTGGAAGGGGACCACCGAATAATCCCCACCGGAAAAGGAGGCAAACCATCCGGCGGTATCCACCCGCATAAGCTCCCCGCTCACCGAGCCCGCAAAGGCTTTCAGCACATAGGAGACGATGACGGCGTAGCCGATGGCGATACACATGGAGCCTGCCAGAGGAAGCCAGCCCAGGGCTCCCCCCGCTTTCCCCAGGGCCGGATGGCGGGCGCTCCAGGCCATCCGGTAGGTCCCCAGGGTCCCCGTTTTGGCCCGGCGGCCCATGGCGTACTCCGCGGCGAGACCCACAAACCCAAACAGCAAGATAAAGACCAGATAGGCGATAAGAAAGGCGCTTCCCCCATAGCTTCCCATCTTAGCCGGGAAGCCCCACACATTGGCCATACCCACAGCGGAGCCCACCGCAGAGAGTACAAAGCCCCAGCTGCTGGTAAACCGCTTGTTATGTCCCTCCCGCTTCATCGGCACCGTCCTCCTATATCACGCCAGCGCGCCGAAGCAAGACCTCAGCACTCCGCAGTTTTCTCTTCCTAGGATACAGGCTACAGGTAAAAAAGTCAATTTATTTCAAAAGCGAAGGGATAAAAAAGACTGCTATGGAGTGAAAATTTCCCCCTTTCCTTCCATTGCTCTGAATTGGCTTCTGCCTATATGTGTTCTTCTGTTTTGCCAGGTCACAGCGCCCTGTCTTTTTAGCTGCCAAACGGCCGCCAGCCTTGAGATGAAGGCCTTGTCATGTTTCAGAGGGAACACATATAGGCAGAAGCCA
>CANOHR010000077.1 GCA_947565875.1 uncultured Pseudoflavonifractor sp. | reverse complement strand
TTCGGTTTATTTTTACTAATTGCTTTTTCCTTTTTCCTTCTAAATTATTTACATCACCGGTCCGCCGATCTGGTAGATGAGAAAGCTCATCAGGTACGCCACCGCCACCTGGAAGGCTATGGAGAAGACGGTCCATTTCCAGCTTCCCGATTCCTTTTTAATGACGCCGATGGTGGCGGCGCAGGGGACGTATAAAAGACAGAATACCATAACGCAGTATGCGTTCAAGGGCCCGAAGCCCATACTTGCCAGACCCGCATGGACCGCCGCCAGACCCGAGACCGAATTGACATTGGATACCCGGAACAGAATGGCGGTGGAGGAGACCACCACCTCCTTGGCAGAGATGCCGGCGATGATGGCCACCACAATGGGCCAGAAGCCCAGTCCCGCCGGGGCCATGAGGGGGGCCAGGGCATGGCCGATGAGGGCGGCAAAGCTGTCCTCCATAACGGCAGTATACCCTGTCGGTCCAAAATTCAGCAGGAACCAGAGGATAATGGAGGCGGCAAAAATAATGGTCCCCGCCTTGGTGAGATAGTCCTTCACCTTCTCCCACACATAGACCCGGACCGTTCGGGCCGAGGGCATTTTATACTCGGGAAGTTCGATAAGAAGGGGGCTTCTCTCCACGCCCTTATTCTTCTCCAGAGTTTGAATGATTCCGGCGGTCACAAGGGCCACCAGGATCCCGATGAGGTACATGGAATAAGCCGCTATCATAGCGTACTTCCCGAAAAAAAGCTGGGAAAAAAGGATATAGATGGGCAGCCTTGCCGAGCAGGACATAAAGGGGGTCACCAGCATGACCTTAAACCGGTCCCGGCGGCTCTCCAGGGCCCGGGAGGCCATGATGGCGGGCACTGAGCAGCCAAAGCCCAGAACCATAGGAAGGAAAGCCCGGCCCGAAAGGCCGATCTTCCCCATTATCCCATCCATAATGTAGGCGACCCTTGCCATATATCCCGTATCCTCCAGAAAGGCCAGGGCCAGAAAGAGAATAAAAATGTTGGGCAGCAGGGTCAGGATGCTTCCCACTCCGGCTATGATCCCATCGGTAATGAGGGCCACCAGCAGTTCCCCTGCGCCCCAGCCTGCAAGGGTCTCTCCCACCAGTCCGGACAGCCATTCGATCCCCAACTCAAAAAAGCCCGCCAGAAAATCCCCCACCGTGAAGGTAAGGAAAAAGACCAGGGCCATAATGCCCAGGAAGATGGGAAGCCCCCAGACCGGATGGGTCAGCACCTGGTCCGCCCTTTCCGTCATGGCGGCCTTCTCCTCCCGGTGGACCATGACCTCCGCCATGATCTCCTCGATAAAGTCGTACTTCTGGTTGATGATCTCCGTCTCACAGTCCTTGTCCAGAATATCGGGAAGCTCCAGCGGATACTTTCCGGCGATCTCTCCGTCCCCCTCCAATAGCTTGATGGCGTGCCAGCGGGGATTGACAAGCTCCGGCCATTTCCGGGTAAGGGCGGTCTCCACCGCGTCGATGCGGAACTCCATCACCTCATCGTAGACCATGGCGTATTTTTCGTGCTTCTCCCGGTCCGCCGTCCTTCCATGACCGTGCCACTCATGTTCATGGATGATAGGGTCCCGGTGGGGAGCCTCGGCGTGGTGGGCGGCGGCGTGCATCAGTACCTCCAGTCCCGTCCGCTTCCGGGCGGAGACCGGGATCACGGGAACGCCCAGCATTTCAGGCAGACGGTGAAGGTCGATCTCCATGCCCCGCTTCTGGACCACGTCCATCATATTGAGGGCCACCACCACGGGCTTGCCCAACTCCAGAAGCTGAAGGGTCAGATAAAGGTTCCGCTCCAGGGCGGAGGCGTCCACCACATCGATGATCACGTCCACCTCCTGGGAGAGGATGAACTGGCGAGAGACCTGCTCCTCCATGGTGTAGGCGGTAAGAGAGTAGGTGCCGGGCAGATCCACTAACCGGATATCCAGGCCGTGGTCTTTCATGACCCCCTCCACCCGTTCCACTGTCACACCGGGCCAGTTGGCCACCTTCAAATTAGCCCCTGTATAAGCGTTAAAAAGGGTGGTCTTGCCGCAGTTGGGGTTACCGATAAAGGCCACTGTCAGCTGCTTTCCCATATCTAGGCCACCTCGATCCTTTGGGTGATCCCCCGGCCCATGGCGAACCGGGCTCCCCGGACCTTGAGGATCAGGGTCCCCCGGTCCTTGCCCCCCAGAATGGATACCTTTCCCCCTATGGTCATGCCGATGGCCTCCAGACGGTGTTCCACCTGCTGGGGAAGGGCAATGCTTTTTACGGTGTAGGTCTCTCCGATGACGCCTTTATCCAGGGTCATATGTATGCCTCCAAACACGGCGGGGCAAAAGCCCGCCCTACGGTTTCCATCTCTTTCAGCGGCCTCTTCCGAATACGGCGGGCGCACAGTGTGCGCCCCTACATGCAAGCCGCAGCCTTTGTAGGGGCGGATATCATCCGCCCGCCGTGTTTCATACCTGTAAGCTCTTATAGAAATCCAAGGTCCGGAAGCCACGCTCCAACTGGGTCAGAAGAAAACTCTCCGCCGCCCCTCCCAGAAGTTCCAGACTCTTCTCCGGGATCCGGAAGGAGAAAAGCCGCTTAGGGTCTCCATAAGCAATATAGCGTAAAGCCGCCAGGCTGGGGCCGTCCAGAGGCATGGAGATCCCCATATCCGCCAGTTCCCCCCGGCACCGCTCACAGTGAAGGACCCCCTCGGACAGATTGATCCGGGGCCGCTCCGGCTCTTCCTCCCCGCAGACCACGCAGCCGTCCACCAGGGGTTCATAGCCGGTAAGGCAGCATAGCCTCCACTCAAAGGCCGCCTTTACCACCTGGGGAGGCTTATCCAGCTTATCCAGCGCATAGAGGGAATTGAGTACCAAAGGCAGAAGACCGGGAGTCTCCACCCCCTCCTCGCTCACCGCCTCCGCCGCCTCGGCAAAGTAGGTCCCCAGTGCCAGCTTGGCAATGTCCCCCCGCAGGCCCCGGAACTCCTCCAGGGTGGCAGCCTCCTTCAAGGCCCAGCGGTCCTGATAGTCATAAAGGGTCATATCGGAAAAGACCAACAGCTGGCTTCCTGCCGCCAGAGCGCTGTTTTTTCTCCGGCAGCCCTGGGCCTTCACCGTTCGCTTTCCCTGCCCCTCGGCCAGGATGGTCAATATCTTGTCCGATTCCTTATAGTTGACCTCCCGCAGGACCAGGGCCTTCGTCACCAAATGCGCCATATGTACGGGCGCGTCAGAGGGTCTGTTCCATCCCCCGGCGCTCCTCCTCTTCCCTTAATTTCCGGTATATATTATACACCTCCGGAAGTCCGGTGTATAGAAAAAGTTCCCATGCCGCCAAAATGTCCATCACAAGCCCTCCCTTGGACTTATGATGGACATCCTGAAGGGGGAATATGTCAGGAAAATTTTGCGCAGCAGAAACGTATTCCTACGGTGGAAACGCCACCCATTTGTAGGGGCAGGTTCAACAGCCCAGCCGTTGGCGGCTTTGCCGCCATACGGATGGGGCGTACCCCTTGCGGGTAAACCCGCCCCACCTAATCCTCCCGGTAGCCCATGGTGTGGACGAAATTCACATTATCTCTCCAGTTTTCCTTCACCTTGACCCAGGTCTGAAGAAAAATTTTGGTCCCCATGAATTTCTCCATATCCTCCCGGGCCAGGGTGGATATCTTTTTCAGCATGGCTCCCTTCTTACCAATGATGATGCCCTTGTGGCTGTCCTTCTCACAGTAGATGGTGGCGTCGCACTCGATGACCTCATCCTCCCGCTCAGAAAACCGGGTCAGTTCCACCGCCGTACCGTGGGGGACCTCCTTGTCCAGGCACAGGAGGAGCTTCTCCCGCAGGATCTCGGCGCAGACCTGCCGCTCGGGCTGGTCTGTGGTCATGCCCTCGGGGAAGAGCCAGGGGCTTTCCGGGAGATAACCCTCCAACAGGCCCAGAAGTTCCCCCACCCCGTCTCCCTCCTTCGCGGAGATGGGTAGTACATGAGCAAATTGGTAGTCCTGGGTGTAGGCGGCGATGACGGAGAGGAGCTTTTCCTTCTCCACGGTATCGATTTTGTTGATGACCAGGATGGTGGGGATCCTCCGTTTTTTCAGTTCCTCCATCAGTTCCCGCTCCGGCCCTCCGATGTTGGGGATAGGCTCTACCAGGAGAAGGGCGGCGTCCACATCACTGACGCTTTGGTGGACCACCTCCACCATGTAGTCTCCCAACCTGGTCCGGGCCTTGTGGAGACCGGGAGTGTCCATAAAGACGAACTGGCTCTCCCCCCGGCAAACGACAGCGCAGATCCGGTTCCGGGTGGTCTGGGGCTTGTTGGAGACGATGGCGATCTTCTCCCCCACCAGAGCGTTGGTGAGGGTGGACTTGCCCACATTGGGCCGCCCCACGATGGCGATCATGCCGGCCTTTGTCTTGGGTGCGTTCATATCAGGTGATCCTCCTTTTTGTTTGGAGCAATTATGGTATGTAGTATTCGTCCTCTTCCCATTTGGCGGGGTTTGTGTCGATGTATTGCCAGTCGCGCAGGTAGCCGGCCTCATCGCGGATGATGTGGTCGTAGTAGCCCCGTTGCCACACGGGCTTTCCCGGTGTTCCCCGCATTTGGTTGATTTTTCTGGCGGAAAAGGTTTTGAATTGGCGGATCGCTTCCGGGAGGGGTGTTCGGGCGGGTTTACCCGCAAGGGGTACGCCCCATCCGTATGGCGGCAAAGCCGCCAACGGCTGGGCTGTGGAACCCGCCCCTACACAACCATTCTCCAGTACGATAACGCCGTGGAAATGGTTGGGCATTACCACATATTTATCCACATGGATCCCAACGGTGTGGACAGGCAATTCCAGCCATGTTTGCGCCATAAGTTTCCCAAAATCGTTCGTAGGGGCGGGTCCCAGACCCGCCCGTTTCCCATCCCAAAAGAGATGGGTCCGGCCTTGAGTACACACCGTCACAAAATAGTACCCCGCCCCGCCATAATCGTACCCATGCAGCCGCAGGGGTTTTCTCTCCGGTAGATTCATCTCCCGATCCCCAGCGCCGCCAGGATGGTCTCCTCTCTCGAGCGCATCTGTTCCTTCATAGGCCCGTCGTCCATATGGTCGTAGCCCAACAAATGCAAAACAGAGTGGACCACCAGGTAGGCGCACTCCCGCCGGGGGCCGTGTCCATATTCCTCCCCCTGCGCCCGGACCCGTTCCAGGTTCAATACCATGTCTCCCAGGGCCACCAGACCGGTGCCGGGGTCAGCGTCCGCCCCGGTGGGCTTATCCCCCGGAGAAAGCTCCAGCATAGGAAAGCTCAGAACGTCGGTGGGAGCATCCACCCCCCGCTGGGCCAGGTTAATGGCGTGGATCCCGGCGTCGTTTGTCAAAAGCACGTCCACCTCGCAGGGAACCTCTACTCCCTCCGCCGCCAAGGCGGCGGGGATGACCTGGCGCAGCAAGGCTTCCAACTCCGCGGTATCCTCATTCACCTCGGAAGATAAGATGACCTTGTGTCCTGCGGCCCGGGTGACCTCTCTTACATCCGTGCGCCCCGCCAGATAGTCCATGGACACATGGAACAGGTCGGCGATCTGCACCAGATTGAAAAAATTCGGAGTGTTCCCATCAGCCTCCAGACGCTGATAATGCCGATAATTAAGACCCAAAGCCTC
>CANOHR010000076.1 GCA_947565875.1 uncultured Pseudoflavonifractor sp. | reverse complement strand
CCTGACTCAAATTTACTACGGCGGTTCGGCAGACCAGTGGAGGGCCATTCAGATCGGGGACAAAAACAAGACTCTGACCTCTGCCACTATCCACTACAACAGCGTCATGCCCCAGCAGCCCGCCGCTGTGGGGGCCAACACCGCCTACGCCTCCACCCAGACGGTGCTGGTGAATGGCAGGGCTGTGGAGTTCCAGTGCTACGCATTGAAGGACGCCAACGGAAACGACACCAACTACATCAAGCTCCGGGATATTGCCTCCATTTTGAACGGCACCGCCGTCCAGTTTGAGGTAGGCTGGAACGGGGCCGTGAACATTGAGACGGGCAAGGGCTATACCCCCAACGGAAGCGAGATGTCCACCCCCTTCTTCGGCAACCGGACCTATGAGACTGCCTCCGCTCCCACCAATGTCAATGGCCGGACGGCGGCTCTGGAGGCCATCGTGCTGAAGGATGACCAGGGGGGAGCCTATACCTATTACAAGCTTCGGGACCTGGGGGCCAACCTGGGCTTCCGGGTGGACTGGTCCGCCGAAAAGGGCATCTTTATTGAGACCAAGTAAGTTAAGCACAAGCAGAACACCGCTGGGACGGGCAAAACCCGCCCCTACAAGGAGGGACCCATATGAAGACAGCGTTGATCACCGGGGCCTCCCGGGGTATTGGCGCGGCAGTGGCCCGGCGGCTTCGGGCCGACGGCTGTGAGGTGGTCCTCAACTATGAGAGGTCCCGGACCCAGGCCGAGGCCCTGGCCGCCGAACTGGGAGGGACGGCCCTTCAGGCCGACGTGTCCGACCCGGTCCAGGTAAAACGGATGGTTGACACTGTGTTAGAAAAATTTTGTCAACTTGACATTTTGGTATGCTGCGCGGGAGTAGCGTGGCAGGGGTTGACCCAAGATATGAGGATGGAGGAATACCGCCGTATCATGGCCGTGGACCTGGACGGGACCTTCTACTGCTGCCAAGCTGTACTGCCCCAAATGATACGGCAGAAATCGGGGAGGATCGTGACCCTCTCGTCCATGTGGGGACAGGTGGGCGGCTCCTGCGAGGCGGCCTATTCCGCCGCTAAGGCGGGAGTCATCGGTCTGACAAAGGCCCTCAGCAAGGAGGTGGCTCCCTCCGGGATCAGAGTAAACTGCGTCTGTCCGGGAGTTATTGAGACCGACATGGTAAAACCCCTTGGGCCTCAGACCCTTGCGGAGCTTGCGGAGGAAACGCCTCTGGGCCGTTTGGGCACTACTGAGGATGTGGCGGGGTGTGTTTCCTTCCTCTGTTCCCCCGCCGGAGATTTCCTGACAGGGCAGGTCATTGCCCTCAACGGCGGACTGGTGATATAGTTCTGATTCGTCAAAATATCCAAAATGACCCGCCTCCGGTTCGTGCATTATAAACATTTAGACGGTTGACAATCTCCTTTGAGGCACGTATAATGTCAACAACCTTAAAGGAGGTTGTGATGAAATGAAGAAACGTATTTTTGCTCTTACTATGGCTGCCGTTATGACGGTTGGCCTGCTCTCCGGCTGCGCCGGCGGAGCCGCTGAGACCAAGGCTCCCACTCCGGAAGGAAACGAGGGCGTGGTTTCCGCTACTGCCATCAAGGTGGGCGGCGTAGGCCCCCTCACCGGCGGCGCGGCCATTTACGGTAACGCCGCTGCCCGGGGCGCTGAGATCGCCAAGGACGAGATCAACGCGGCCAACCCCGATGGACTCCAGATCGAGCTGCGCTATGAGGACGACGCCCACGACGCCGAGAAGAGCGTCAACGCCTATAACACCCTGAAGGGTTGGGGTATGCAGGTGTTCCTGGGAAGCGTTACCTCCACCCCCGGCGTTGCCACCTCTGTGGAGGCCAACAACGACCACATGTTCTACCTGACTCCCTCCGCCTCCTCCACCGACGTGCTGGGTGGTGTAGCTAACCCCCTCACCGGCACCGTGGACATTGCCCGCAAGGACAACGTGTTCCAGATGTGTTTTGTGGACCCCAACCAGGGTTCTGCTTCCGCCCAGTACATTTCCGACCAGGCCCTGGGCAGCAAGATCGCCGTTATTTATAAGAATGACGACGTATACTCCACCGGCGTTTACAACTCCTTTGACGCCAAGGCCAAGGAGTTGGGCCTCAATGTGGTGAGCGTCACCACCTTCACCGAGGATACCAAGACTGACTTCTCTGTCCAGCTGGGCGACGCCAAGAACGCCGGGGCCGATCTGGTGTTCCTTCCCATGTACTATGACGCCGCCGCTCTGATCTTCACCCAGGCCAACGCCATGGGCTACGCGCCCAAGTGGTTCGGCATCGACGGCATGGACGGCATCCTGGGCGTGGAAGGCTTCGACACCTCCCTGGCCGAGGGCGTCATGCTGCTGACCCCCTTCAACGCCGACGCCGAGGACGACGCCACCAAGAATTTTGTGAAGACCTATCAGGATAAGTACGGCGAGGTGCCCAACCAGTTCGCCGCCGACGCCTATGACTGCGTTTACGCCATCTATGACGCGCTGAATAAGGCGGGCGTCACCGCCGACATGAGCGCCGGCGACATCTGCGACAAGCTGATGGGCGAGTTCACCTCCATGACCTTCGACGGCCTCACCGGCGAGGGCATGACCTGGGATGATACCGGCGCTGTGACCAAGAGCCCCAAGGGCATGGTCATCCAGAACGGCGCCTATGTGGGCATGGACTGATCGATCAACTTTACGGATGCGAGGAAACACCAGAGGGCTGCCGATGGCGGCGGCCCTCTGATTTTCCTTATGTAGGGGAGTCCTCCTGCGCGTGATATACGCGTAGGGGTGACCTTTATGGTCGCCCGGCAGGGCAGTGCCAGGCCGCGGGCGACCATAAAGGTCGCCCCTACGATATTGTGTGGAGAATATGAGAGAAATCGAGGTGTGTGTATTATATGGTGACCTTTCTGAGCCGGCTGATCAACGGGATCAGCCTGGGCAGCGTGTACGCCATCATCGCTCTGGGCTACACCATGGTCTACGGCATTGCCAAAATGCTGAACTTCGCCCACGGCGACGTGATCATGGTGGGAGCCTATGTGTGCTTCTTCGCGGTGGCAAACTACAGCCTGCCCCCCTTGGTGGGCGTACTGCTGGCTATGGCGGTGTGTACCGTGCTGGGCATCGTCATCGAGCGTCTGGCCTATAAGCCCCTGCGGCAGGCTCCTTCCCTGGCGGTCCTGATCACCGCCATCGGTGTGAGCTACTTTTTGCAGAACGGGGCCCAGCTTCTCTGGGGCTCCAACAACAAGATGTTCCCCGTTTTCCTCAACGGCGACGCCCTGAGCCTGATGGATGGGGATCTGCGGGTGTCGGTAGCCACAGTGGTGAACGTGGTAGCCTGTGTGGTCATTATGCTGGTGCTGACCTGGTTTACGGGCAAGACCAAGATGGGAAAGGCCATGCGGGCCTGCTCGGAGGATAAGGGGGCGGCCCAGCTCATGGGGATCAATGTGGATACCACCATCTCCATGACCTTTGCCATCGGCTCTGCTCTGGCGGCGGTGGCGGGAGTTCTCTACATGTCCAGCTACCCCATTCTGGTGCCCACCACCGGCTCCATGCCGGGCATAAAAGCCTTCACCGCCGCCGTCTTCGGCGGTATCGGCTCTATTCCCGGCGCTTTGCTGGGGGGGCTGCTGCTGGGGGTCATTGAGATCTTTGCCGGCGGCTACATCTCCACCCAGCTTCAGAACGCCATCGTCTTTGCCGTCCTTATCGTGGTGCTTCTCGTGAAACCCTCCGGTCTGCTGGGGAAGCAGATCCGGGAGAAGGTTTAAGGGGGTGGGGACATGAAAAAGCTTCAGAACATGAACCCAGCCACCCGCACCAACTTTCTGACCTATGCTGCGGTGATCCTGGTCTTTGCCGTCCTTCAGCCTATGTCCATGGCAGGAAAGCTTTCCCCCACCCTTCAAGGCCAGCTGGTGCCGGTGTGCGCCTATGTGGTCATGGCCCTGTCCCTCAACCTGACGGTGGGTGTGCTGGGAGAATTGAGCCTGGGCCATGCGGGCTTTATGAGCGTGGGCGCTTTCTCCGGCGCGGTGGCGGCCTCCGCCCTTCAGAATGCTATCCCCTCGGCGGCGCTGCGCCTGACGGCGGCTATGGTGATCGGCGCCGTTTTTGCCGGGGTGGTGGGTACCCTTATCAGTGTGCCCGTCCTGCGGCTCAACGGAGACTATCTGGCCATCGTTACTCTGGCCTTTGGGCAGATCATCAAGTCCATTGTGGAAAACCTTTATGTAGGCGTGGACGGTAAGGGGCTTCACATGAGTTTCCTCCAGCCCACCGTGAGACTGGGGGAGGGAGGCCGGATGATCCTCAACGGTCCCATGGGGATACCCAATATCAGTAAGATATCTACTTTTCTGGCAGGCTTTGTGCTTATCATGGTGACCCTGGCGGTGATCTTCAATTTGGTCAATTCCCGCTCGGGCCGGGCCATCATGGCCCTCCGGGACAACCGGATCGCCGCCGAGAGCGTGGGCATCAACGTGACCAAGTATAAGATGATGGCCTTTGTGATCTCCGCCGCACTGGCGGGGGCGGCGGGAGCCCTCTTTGCCCTGGGGCAGAACACCATCGTGGCCTCCAAGTTTGACTTCAACACCTCCATCCTGATCCTGGTGTACGTGGTATTGGGCGGACAGGGAAAGATGTGGGGCTCTATCCTGGCGGCCTCCTTCCTCACCATCCTGCCTGAGACGGCTATGATGCGGGATCTGCGGGACTACCGGATGCTGGCCTATGCCATCGTACTGATCCTGGTGATGCTGGCTACCAACAGTCCGGTACTGAAGAACTTTTTTGCCAAGCTCTTCCGAAAGGGAGAGAAGAAGACAGAGAAGGGGGGTGCGCGGTAATGGCGGCACCCAAACGGCAACCTACCAAGCTGGTCCCGGTACCCTCCACCAACATCATCCCCGAGCGGGATGTGGACAAAAGCCCCATTCTGGAGTGCCGGCACCTGGGCATCGACTTCGGCGGCCTCACTGCCGTCAATGAGTTCAATATGGCCATTGGCCGCACCGAGATCGCGGGACTCATCGGCCCCAACGGAGCGGGCAAGACCACGGTGTTCAACCTTCTGACCAAGGTCTACCAGCCCACACGGGGGACCATCCTGCTGGATGGGGTGGATACCCATTCCATGTCCACAGTGCAGGTAAACAGGGCAGGCATTGCCCGGACCTTTCAGAATATCCGCCTGTTCAGCAACCTCTCCGTGGAAGATAACGTAAAGCTGGGACTCCACAACCATATTGATTACGGCCTGTGGCAGGGATTGTTCCGCCTTCCGGGTTACTGGAAGGGGGAGAAGGTGGCCCATGAGCGGGCCATGGAGCTTCTCAGCATCTTTGATATGGAGGATCTGGCGGAGGCCAAGGCCGGGAGCCTTCCCTACGGCGCCCAGCGGCGGCTGGAGATCGTCCGGGCCCTGGCTACCAACCCCTCCCTGCTCCTTCTGGACGAGCCGGCGGCGGGCATGAATCCCTCGGAGACTGCCGAACTGATGGAGAATATCGTGAAGATCCGGGATACCTTCCAGATCGCCGTGCTTCTCATCGAACATGATATGAGCCTGGTCATGGGGATCTGCGAGGGGATCTGCGTGCTGAACTTCGGGCAGATCATTGCCAAGGGGACCCCCGACGAGATCCAGGCAAACCCTGCGGTCATCGAGGCCTA
>CANOHR010000075.1 GCA_947565875.1 uncultured Pseudoflavonifractor sp. | reverse complement strand
CATTTACATGGCGGCCACAGGAGAATTGTTTAAGTCTTTTGATATTAAAGATGGGCGGTTCCTTTTTCTTTGCCATGCTCATTCCCTATTTCCTCTCCTCCTTTGTGAGACTCAACGCCATGGAGTTGGGGCGATATCTTATTGTCATTCCTCTGATCGCCGCCTATTGCAGCGATTCCTTTGCCCTTTTTGCCGGGATGGCTTTTGGCAAACACAAACTGGCTCCTGAATTGTCCCCCAAGAAGACGGTTGAGGGGGCTTTGGGCGGGTTCGCGGCGGGTATCCTGGGGTGTATCCTCTACGGAGTTCTTATGGAATTCAGTTTCCACCTGCAGGTGAGTTATCTCCGCTTTGCCCTCTATGGGGCGTTGGGAAGCGCGGTGTCCCAGGTGGGGGACCTGTCCTTTTCTTACATTAAGCGTCAGTATGGGCTGAAGGATTTTGGAAATATTTTTCCCGGTCATGGCGGAGTGCTGGACCGCTTTGACAGCGTGATCTTCTGCGCGCCCCTCATTGAGATCCTGGTCCGTATACTGCCTGCGCTGGAGGGATGAAGAGTGAAAAAGATCTCGCTTTTGGGCTCTACCGGCTCTATTGGCCGCCAGTCGCTGGAAGTCGTTGAGACCCTGGGCTGTGAGGTCGCAGTCCTCACCGCCAACCGCAATATAGAGTTGTTGGAGATCCAGTGCCGGAAATTCCGGCCCCGTCTGGCAGTGTGTATGGACTCCGAGGCGGCGGAGACTTTAAAAATCAAGCTGGCCGATACGGATATCAAGGTCATGTCCGGGATGGAGGGCCTTATGGAGGCTGCCCTTTGGGATGGCGTGGATATCGTTCTTACCGCCGTGATGGGAATGGTGGGCCTTCGTCCCACCCTGGCCGCTTTGAAAAAAGGACGCCGGGTGGCCCTGGCCAACAAGGAGACCCTGGTCTGTGCCGGAGAACTGGTGATGGAGGCTGCCGAAAGGTATGGCGGCGAGATCCTTCCGGTGGATTCAGAGCATTCTGCCATCTTCCAGTCTCTCCAGGGCTGTGGGAACAGAGGAGAAGTGAAGCGGCTCATCCTTACCGCCTCCGGCGGGCCTTTTTTTGGGAAAAAGAGGGAAGAGTTGGAGAAGGTCACGGTCAAGGAAGCCCTCAGGCATCCCAATTGGTCTATGGGAGCCAAGATCACAGTGGATTCTGCCACCATGATGAATAAGGGCTTGGAGGTCATTGAGGCCATGCGCCTTTATGCTATGCCCCTGGAAAAAATCTCGGTGGTCATTCACCGGGAGAGTATCATCCACTCTCTGGTGGAATACTGTGATAACGCCATCCTTGCCCAACTGGGTACGGCGGATATGCGACTTCCCATCCAGTATGCCCTTACCTGGCCGGAGAGAGTTCCCGGTCCGGCTACGCCTCTGGACCTGCTGACCTGTCCCCATTTGACCTTTTTTGCCCCCGACGAGGAGAACTTTCCCTGTCTGGCTCTGGCCAACGAGGCGGCGAAGGAGGGGGGGACGGCCACGGCCATTCTCAACGGAGCCAACGAGGCGGCGGTGGCGGCCTTCCTGGCGGGAAGGATCGGCTTTATGGACATTCCCCGCCGGGTAGAGAAGGCACTGAAGGCTGTCCCTGTGGTGGGAAAGCCATCTTTGGAGGATGTTCTGGCCGCCGATGAGGCGGCGCGGGCCGCCGCTGTCTAGTGCCCGCCTGCGGCGATTCTTGATTTTGGCGGAGGTGCCGTCTTGCTGTATATTTTTATTGCGATCCTTATGTTCGGCGTTCTTATCGCTCTTCATGAATTCGGACACTTTGCCGCTGCCAAGTTCTGCGGGGTTAGGGTGAACGAGTTTGCCATCGGAATGGGTCCCCTGATCCTCCATAGACAGGGGAGGGAGACGGAATATTCCCTGCGCCTGTTTCCCATCGGCGGCTTCTGCGCCATGGAGGGGGAGGAGGAGGGACAGTCTCCCGACCCAAGGGCCTTTCCCAACCGCCCTTGGTGGCAGCGGCTCGTGATCCTGCTGGCGGGAGTCTTTATGAATTTTTTGACCGGGTTTGTGATCATTTTGATCCTTTTAGCCCCAGCCCAAGGCTTTTTGACAGCCCGGATCTCCGGCTTTTCGGAGGAGGTCCCCGTTCTGGCCCGGGACTACCTGCGGGAGGGGGACAGGATCACCCGGGTAGACGGCCACAAGGTATATCTTCAGCCTGATATTTCCTTTTTCTTGGGGCGCATAAGCGTTTCCCAGGTAATGCTGGAGGTGGAACGGGACGGGCAAAGAGTGGTCCTTCCCTCGGTTCCGCTTACCGCTGTACCCCAGTCCGACGGCTCGGAGCGGCTTATGTTGGGGATCTATATGCGGGAATACGAGGAAGCGACGCTCCTCCATAAGGTGAAGTATGCGGCCCTGGAGTGTGCCGACAATGTGCGAATGGTCTGGTATAGCTTGGGAGAGTTGATCCGGGGCGCGGTAGGGCTCCGGGACATGTCCGGGCCTGTAGGGATCATCGATATGGTGGGCCAGGTGGGCGAGGCCGGAGCCCAGGCCGCAGAGGCGGCGGGTACCTCTGCCTTTCTGGGCGCACTGGAAAACATTCTTAGTTTTGGGGCCTTTATTTCCATCAACCTGGCGGTGATGAATTTACTCCCCATCCCTGCGCTGGATGGGGGACAGATCTTTTTCATGGGAGTGAACGGGGTCTATACCGCCCTTACCCGGAAGAAAATGGATCCCAAATATCTGGGCTGGGTCTCGGCGGTGGGCTTTGTGTGCCTGATGGTCCTTATGGTGGCGGTAACGGTCAGCGATATTCTCAAACAGTTTGGGGTGTAATGCGATGACAAGACAGATCCATGTGGGGGCGGTTCCGGTGGGGGGCGGCGCAAGCGTCAGCATTCAATCGATGTGTAATACTCCCACCCAGAACGTGGAAGCCACTGTAGCGCAGATCAAGCAGCTGGAAGCGGCTGGTTGTCAGATCATCCGGGTGGCCGTTCCCGATATGGAAGCAGCGGAGGCGGTAGGGGAGATCAAAAAGCGGATCGGAATTCCCATGGTAGTGGATATCCATTTTGACTATCGGCTTGCCCTAGCCTGTGTGGAGGGAGGCTGCGACGCCGTTCGGATCAATCCGGGCAACATCGGCGCACCGGACCGGGTTGCCGCTGTAGCGAATGCTTGTAAAGGGAAAGGGCTTCCTATTAGAATAGGGGTCAACGGCGGATCCTTGGAAAAGCCGCTGCTGGAAAAATACGGCGGCGTTACCCCGGAAGCCTTGGTAGAAAGTGCCTTTGGCCATATCAAGCTGCTGGAGGACTGCGGATTTCATGATATTTGTGTTTCGCTGAAATCCTCTTCCGTGCCTATCACTATGAAAGCCTATCAGCGAATGGCTCTGGAAAGTGATTATCCCTTACATATTGGGGTGACTGAGACAGGGACGCCCAAGATGGGGCTCTTAAAATCTGCCGTGGGGATCGGAGGGCTTTTGGCTTTAGGGATCGGGGATACGCTCCGGGTCTCCCTTTCAGCGGACCCGGTGGAGGAGGTCTATGCCGCGCGGGATATCCTGAAGGCCGCTGGGATCCGCAAGGAGGGCCCGGAACTGATCTCCTGCCCCACCTGCGGCAGGACCAGGATCGACCTGATCGCCCTGGCAGGGGAAGTGGAGGAGAGACTGAAGAAGGTGGACAAGCCCATTACCGTGGCGGTGATGGGCTGCGTAGTCAACGGTCCCGGTGAAGCATCCGCCGCCGATGTAGGTATTGCCGGGGGGATCGGGGAGGGCCTTCTTTTCCGAAAGGGAGAGATCGTTAAAAAGGTTCCCCAAGACCGGCTGGTGGAGGAACTTTTTGCCCTGATCGAAGCATTATAGTTGGAGAGAGGCTGGAGAAGCGGAATTGCTCGCACTGATGCGGAATGAAATGGTATGATACGAAGGAGAATCAGGAGTAAATGGCAAAGCAAGCACCCTTTTTGAAGCTTTTTTCCGCGCTGCGGCCGGAACCCGTCTTATTAAGTCAGGTGGCGGGTTGGGTGGTATCCAGCGCGGCGATCGATAAGAAAGCGCGGGCCATCAAGGCTAAGATCCTTTGCCCTCTGCTGCCGTCCACACAGGTCCATCGGGCGGTGGAGACCGCCTTGGCGGAAGCCTATCACGTGGAACGGGTAGAACTTGATCTGGAAGCTGCCCCTGCACCTGACGGGGAGGAGGAGATCCCGCTGCCCGAGCCGCCTCCGGAGCGGGAGGATGCCCCTCCTCCAGAGGCTTATGACGTTGCCCAAGACGTTTTCCGCCGTACCGAAGCCCTCCGCCGGGAGGCTATGAAGCATATCCAGACGGTCCAACCCAGAGAGAAGTCGGGAGGGAAAAAGGGGAACCTGATCTATGGCCGCCGGGAGCTTAAGGGAGAGCCGACGCCCATGTCGGAACTGAACCTGGATATGGGTACAGTGCTTATTGAGGGAGACGTATTTGACATCAAACACCGGAAGATGAAGAACCGGGAGGCCTGGTCCATCAACTTTGACGTGACCGACTACACCGGCTCCATCCGGATCAGTAAGTTCTGCCAGGGGGAGGAGGCCAAGCCCTTTGTCTCCCACATTGAGATGGGCCAGCACCTGCTGATCCAGGGGCGGCTGAACATAGACCGCTACACCAACGATATGGTACTGGAGCCCTACGCCATCATGGTGGGGGAGAAGGTGAAGCGGAAGGATACCGCCCCGGACAAGCGGGTGGAGCTCCACCTTCACACCACCATGTCCGCCATGGATGCCCTCACTCCCGCCAAGGAGGCGGTGAAGCGGGCGGAGGCCTGGGGCCACCGGGCCATCGCCATCACGGACCACGGGGTGGCCCAGTCCTTCCCGGAGGCCTGGCATACCGCCAAGGATATCAAGATCCTCTATGGTGTGGAAGCCTACTTTGTCAATGATATGGATGACCGGGTGGTGGTCCACGGCGGAGCTGACGAGGATTTCCACGGGGAGATCGTCTGCTTTGATATTGAGACCACGGGCCTGAACAAAAATAAGGACCTGATCATTGAGATCGGCGCGGTGATCCTCCGGGACGGCCAGGTCTGTGAGAGCTTCAACACCTTCGCAAGCCCCGGACGGCCCCTGCCCCGGGAGATCGTGGAGCTTACCGGCATCACCGACAAGATGCTGGAAGGGGCCCCCGGCCAGGAGGAGGCGGTGAAGGCATTTTTGGACTTTGTGGGGGACCGGCCTCTGGCGGCCCACAACGCGGAGTTTGACATGGGTTTTATGGCCCAGGCCTGCCGGCGGATGGGGAGGGAGTTTCCCAACACCGCCATCGATTCCCTGATCCTGGCCCAGAACCTGCTGCCCGATCTGAAAAACTTTAAGCTGGACACGGTGGCAAACCACCTGAATCTGCCCGCCTTCAACCATCACCGGGCCAGCGATGACGCGGCCACGGTGGCCTATATGCTCATCCCCTTCTTCAAACAGCTGGAGGAGATGGGGGTGAAGACCCTCCAGGCCATCAACCCCGCCATGATTCCCCTTCGGGGACAGGGGAAGGCCCGCCGCCAGCCCAAGCACCTTATTATCCTGGCTAAGAATCAGCTGGGACTGCGGAATCTCTACCATCTGATCTCCGATTCCTTCCTCAAGCACTATAAGCGGAACCCCATCATTCCCAAGAGCGAGCTGGAGAAGTACCGGGAAGGGCTGATTTTGGGTTCGGCCTGCGAGGGTCTTCACCCCCATCTCCTCCAGCTGTTTGAAGAAGGGGATG
>CANOHR010000074.1 GCA_947565875.1 uncultured Pseudoflavonifractor sp. | reverse complement strand
AGGAGAAATACCTGCACTTCAAGCGGGCCTACGAGGAGATCAAGCTCCGGCTGGGTCAACAAGATCATCTGGGCTTTGAAGTTATGAACCTACCCAAGTACGTCTGCTATACCCGTCGGGACCGGGGGACCACCTCGGAGGAACACTACTGGACCATGCACCGCCTCTACCACGAGGCGGTGGAGAAGGGCTACCGACCACTGATCTCCGAGCCGCTGTTCCTGATCAAGGAGCGCACCGACTTTATCGAGAGGGAGTTTGAGGAACAGGAAGAGGACTACGTCTGCTGCATTCCACTGGAGCCGGATAATGCCCCGGAGGAGGCGGTGGTCTATCCTGCCTGCCGGGGCTTCTCCTGTCTGGCCTACGGAAGCTACGCCAATGTGCCGGAGGCGCTCAACGCCCTGGGCCGTGAAATTCGGGTGCGGGGCTTGAAGCCCACGGGCTATGTGCGGGTGCTGGGCCTGGTAGCCCCCTATGTGGGCCGGGGCATCTCCCCGGACAGCTTTGTCACCCGCTTGGTGGTGCCCATCGAGGGGTGATGGGGCTCTCGCCCCAATAGAAAGGGCTGCAGGCCATTCCTTTTTATTAAAATTTGGTAAAAAGCGGGCGGGGTTTTTACACCCCGCCCGCTTTTTCAGTGGAGTCCCATCTCGTCGCTGAGATCCTCCATCACCTGGCCCACCGTTTTCATGGCCTTCTCCGCAGCCTTTTTGACGTTGGTCCTCTTTCGGGGCACCATAGCTATACCCATAGCCACGCCGGCCATCACGCCCATGGTCATACCCTTGGCAAACTCATGTTGCTTCATCATGCTTTTTACCTCTCCCTTCCTTTTTGGGAAGCCCTGCTTCCTCACTATCATTGTTTCCCAAAAACGCAAAAAAACATTGCGAAAATCCGTTCCATATTCTATAATAAAAACAGCTTTGATCGACAAGGGAAAACAGGGTTTTGCGGGGCGGGGCAAGGGCCCCGGCCCACTTTTTGCGCTGGAGGGAGGCATAGCGGCATGGGATATCTGATACGGCGGGGACGACTGGTAGATCCGGTCAGCGGGATCGGCGGCGTCATGGATATCCTTCTGGAAAACGGCAAGGTAGCCGTCATTGGCAGCAACCTCTCCGCCCCCGGTGCCCAGATCCTTGACGCTTCGGGGCTTACCGTCTGCGCCGGACTGGTAGATCTTCACACCCACTTGATGGAGCCCGGATTTGAGTATCGCGAAACTGTCGCCACCGGCTCCCGTGCAGCGGCGGCGGGCGGGTTTACCTCGGTGGCCTGTATGCCCGACACCCAGCCTCCCATCGACATCCCCGGCGGCGTCGGTTATATCCGGGAGCTTTCCCGGAAGGCCGGGGGCGCCCGCGTCTATCCCGTGGCCGCTCTCTCCAAGGGCCGGAACGGTCAGGAACCCTGCAATTACGAGGAACTGAAAGACGCTGGAGCGGTGGCCCTCTCTGACGCCACCCCCATCCGAAACGCCAATCTGCTCCGGGACGCCATGATCCTGGCCCACCGGCAGGGGCTTACCGTACTCTCCTGCTGTGAGGATCCCGACCTGGCCCAGAACTTTGCCATCAACGAGGGACGGGTCTCCCGGCAGCTTCGTATTCCGGGCCGCCCCGCTATCGCAGAAGAGTTGCAGGTCATGCGGGAGGCCATGCTGGCCGAGGAGACGGGGGCCGCCGTCCATATCTGCCGCCTTTCCACCGCCAAGTCGGTGGCTATCGTCCGGCGTTACAAGAAAAAAGGGGCACCTATTACCTGCGAGACCTGTCCCCAGTATTTTACTTTTACGGAAGATGAGATCCTGCAACAGGGGCCTCCCGCCCGGCTGGAACCTCCCCTTCGGACTCCCACCGACGTGGAGGGGATCATCGAGGGGCTGAAGGACGGCACCATCGACGCCATTGCTACCGACCACACTCCCTACGCCGAGGCAGAAACAGCACGGCCCCTGGTTCAGGCTCCCGCCGGAATGGTAGGGCTGGAAACTGCCCTGGCCGCTTCCCTTACCGCCCTCTATCACACCAGAGAGATGAGCCTTTCCGACATTTTAAGAAAGCTCACTATCAATCCCGCCAACATTCTCCGGCTGCCCAGCGCGGGGCGGCTTGCTATTGGCCTGGACGCCGACCTGGTGATCTTCGATCCAGAGGAAGAGTGGAGCGTGGAACCCCAAAACTTTTGCTCCCTGGGCCGAAACACACCCTTTTCCGGAAAGCGGCTTAAGGGAAAAGTGAAATATACTCTGGTGGGTGGGGAGATCGTCTACCAGGCCGGCTGAGGGATATTTTCCGATCATCCGTCACCCGGAGCGCCGCAGCAAAACAAGCGATATTCCAAAGGAGGCTGTTTCTATGTCCTTCGACCATCTGCAAAGTCTGATCAAAACCACAAAATGCCCTCTTGCCATCCAGCTGTCCCCTGCCGGGGAAGAAACGGCGGGATCCTTCCTTTCTTTTGCCCGAAACCTTGTGGACGAATTGCGAGGCGTCGTCCCCGCTCTCCGACTCTCTCTGGGAGATTGCGCCCGCTTGGGCTGGCAGGGCATACAGGCTTTGGAAGAGCTTTTGTCCTACGCCGGGGAAAAGGGTATATTTACCCTTCTGGACCTCTCCTTCTGCGATGTTTCCGCCCCCATCTCCGCCTTTCCCGCCGACTGTTTTATTGTCAGCGGCTATCTGGGCTCCGACAGTCTGACGCCTCTGCTGGAGGAATGCAGGAAAGCGGAAAAATGCCTCTTCGTTCTGGCCCACACCGCCAACTCCAGCGCCTGGGAGCTTCAGGATCTGGTGGCGGGGGACAGGCTTGTCTATCAGGTAGTGGGCGATCTGGCCCGGCGGCTGGGGAAAGATGATCTGGGGTCGCTGGGCTACAGCCGGGCCGGGATCGTAGCGGAGGGAGTCTACCCCTCTGACCTGCGCACTCTGCGCAAACGTTGGGAGCAAAACTTCCTTCTGGTCTCCGGCGCCGCCGGGGACGTCCGCTTTGCCTTTGACCGGTATGGACGGGGCGCCCTTGTCAGTACGGTGGAACCTGTGGCGGCCGCCCGGGCCGCAGACGGGACCCCCTCCACCGCATTAGAGCGGGCCAAGGCCCTCCGGGACGAACTGAAGCAATATATTACCATTCTTTGACCCGGGGCCGATCTCCCAAGGCCAAACACCAGGAAAGAGGGACCGCTCCTATGACCCGAATCTATCTGATCCGCCACGCCCAGTCTGAAGGAAACCTGTACCGCCGTATTCTGGGCTGGTATGACGGTCATGTCACCTCCTCCGGCCGGGCGCAGATCACCGCCCTGAAAAACCGCTTTCTGGAAATTCCCGTAGACGCGGTCTATTCCAGCGACCTGAGCCGCGCCTGGGAGACCGCCCAGGCTGTCGCCCTCCCCCAAAAGCTGGATATTCACCCTGAACCTGCTTTCCGGGAACTTCATATCGGGGAGTTTACCAATATTCCCTACGGCGACCTTCACTATCATCACCCTGACCTTTATGACGCTCTTTTTTCTTTCTCTCCCCTGTGGGCTCCCAAGGGTGGGGAGCGTTTTCAGCAGGTGGCGGACCGGATCGTTCCCGCCTTTTTCCGTCTTGCCCACCGCCATTCCGGCCAAAGCGTGGCCATCTTTTCCCATGCCATGGCCATTCACTGTCTCCAGGCTTCCCTTCAGGGAAAACACCCCAGCCAATTCCCCCTCCCTTCGGGCGAAAATACCGCTGTATCCTGCTACGAACTTCAGGATGACAGGGTGGATATCCGCTTTGAAAACGACATATCCCATCTTCCCAACTCCCTCACCGCCGCCGGACTGCGGGGGAGCCGGGAAAACGCCCCCGCAGTCTGGTTCCAGGCTATGGAATTGGAGAAGGAGAAAGAGAGGCAGTTCTACCTATCCGCCCGGCAGGAAGCCTGGGAAACCCTCCACGGCTCTCTCCGTGGCTTTGACGGTCCCGGCTTTTTGCAGGAGGCCAGGGAACAGTTGCAATGGGACCGCCATGCCCTTCAGATGGTGATGCTCCGAGGTCAGGCCGTTGGTCTTTTACAGCTGGCCACCTTGCAGAACGTACGGGAGGGAGCCGGGTATATTCCTTTCCTATACCTTCGCCCCGACTACCGCGGTCAGGGCATCGCCCCCCAACTACTGGGACAGGCGGTAAGTGTTTACCGCCCTATGGGACGCAAGTTTCTTCGGCTCCTGTGCGACCCAGGCAACCAGCCTGCTCAACACCTATACCACCGCTGCGGCTTTGTCAAAAAAGGGGAGGCTCCCGGTGCCCTAGGAACGCTTGACTTACTGGAAATGCCCCTCTGAGCCTCTTCTTTTTTTCTTTTTTGGCAAAAACAGAGATTTTGCGTTTTCTTCCCCCCTTCTATTTACGAATCCTGACCTTTCCTATATAATAGCAGTGTTCGCGATCTTCTATCCTTAGACCCGATGCTGTCACTCAACAAAAGAGGGGGACTAGCCCTTGAATGCTACCAATGTGATCTCCATGCTGGGTTCTATCGCACTGTTTTTGTTTGGTATGTCCACTATGACCGACGGTTTGGCCCAGGTATCCAGCGGACGGCTGGAGGGGATTTTGGAAAGGCTGACCAACAATGTGTTCAAAGGCGTTCTGCTGGGCGCCCTTGTCACCGCCATCATTCACTCTTCCGCCACCACCACCGTCATGTGCGTAGGCTTTGTAAACGCCGGCGTTATGAAGCTTCAGCAGACGGTTGGCATCATCATGGGCGCCAACATCGGCACCACCGTCACCGCCCAAATTCTGCGCCTTGCCAGCATCTCGGATAATTCCAACCCCATTCTCACCGCTCTTCAACCTGCCATTCTGGGACCTGTGCTGGCGGTGATCGGCATCATCCTTTACATGTTTATCTCCAAGGGCAGCAAGAAAAGCGTCGGTCAGATCTTCATTGGTATGGGGCTTCTTTTCATCGGCATGAACTCCATGACCCAAGCAGTGGCTCCCCTTCAGAATGAACCCTGGCTGGCAGAACTTCTCTCCGCCCTTACCAACCCCGTTCTCGGTATGCTGGTAGGCGCTCTCCTCACCGCCTTGCTCCAGAGTTCCACCGCCTTTACCGGGATCCTTCAAGCCCTCAGTACCACCGGGATCATCCGCTTCAATATGGCCATTCCTCTTATTATGGGCCAGAATATCGGCACCACCCTTACCGCCGTTCTCTCCAGTGCGGGGGCCAACAAGAACGCCAAGCGCACCGCCCTTATCCACCTTTTTTTCAATGTGATCGGTTCGGTATTTTTCCTGATCCTCTTCTATGCCGGAAATGCTATCATCCACTTTGACTTCTGGGAAAGCGTTATGGACATGGGGACCATCGCCAATTTTCATCTGGTCTTTAACCTTGCCTGTACCGCTCTGCTGCTGCCGTTTCATAGGCAGCTGGTCCGGCTGGTGGAGAAGCTGGTCCCAGGCGAGGCCAACCAACTGGAGGACGTATCCGTACTGGACGAGCGTTTTCTCACCACCCCCTCGGTGGCGCTGGAGCGCTCCCACGACGCGGTGATCCAAATGGGAGATTACGCCCTTTCCAATTACCGTCTGGCGGTAGATCTGCTGCTGGGCCGCTATGACGTTAAGACTCTGGAGCGGATCAATGAGACGGAGTTTGCTCTGGACAAGATGGAAAACGCGCTGGATAACTACCTGGTCAAGCTCACTGACCGGCCCTTGAGCCTTCAGGACAGTGCCCACGTTTCCGAACTTCTCCATACCCTCAGTGATTTTGAGCGGATCGGTGACTATGCCGTCAACGTGGCTGAGTGCGCCGCCGCCCTCCACGAAAAGAATATCGTCTTTTCTCCTCAAGCAGTCAAGGAATTGGAGGCCCTTACC
>CANOHR010000073.1 GCA_947565875.1 uncultured Pseudoflavonifractor sp. | reverse complement strand
GTGGCTCATGGGGAGGACGAAGTTTTCCGAGAAGGCGTACATAAAGGAGAAGGTCAGATCCTTATGGTTGAACTGGCGGAAGTAGGGATCCAGCTTGATATAGTGGGATACGTCGTTCATCCAGCCCATGTTCCACTTCAGGTTGAAGCCCAGACCACCCTCGCTGGCCGGAGCGGTGACCAGGGGCCAGGCGGTAGATTCTTCGGCGATCATCAATACGTCGGGATGGGCGGAGAAGACGGCGGAGTTCAGCTGCTGGAGGAAGCTTACCGCCTCCAGATTCTCATGGCCCCCGTGGATGTTGGGGACCCAGTCGCCGCCCTGGCGGTTGTAGTCCAGATAGAGCATGGAGGCCACCGCGTCCACCCGGAGCCCGTCGATGTGGTATTTCTCCAGCCAGAACAGAGCCGAAGAGGTGAGGAAGGAGCGAACCTCGCCCCGGCCATAGTCAAAGACCATGGTGCCCCATTCCTTGTGTTCGCCCTTGCGCCAGTCCTCGTACTCATAGCAGGGTTGCCCGTCAAAATGGTAGAGGCCGAACCCGTCCCTGGGGAAGTGGGAGGGGACCCAGTCCAGAATGACGCCGATCCCCGCCTGGTGAAGCTGATCTACCAGATACATAAAGTCGTGAGGGGTACCGAAGCGGCTGGTGGCGGCAAAATAACCGGTACACTGGTAGCCCCAGGACATGTCCAGGGGATGCTCGGTAACAGGCATGAGTTCCACGTGGGTGAAGCCCATCTCTTTCAGGTAGGGGACCAGATACTGGGCCATGTCCCGGTAGGAGAGGAATTCATCCTCCCCTGTGCGCCGCCAGGAGCCCAGGTGCATTTCGTAGATGTTCA
Organism: uncultured Pseudoflavonifractor sp.; assembly: GCA_947565875.1. Taxonomy (GTDB): domain Bacteria; phylum Bacillota; class Clostridia; order Oscillospirales; family Oscillospiraceae; genus Vermiculatibacterium. The sequence continues at coordinate 5,074 of CANOHR010000073.1, read as the reverse complement.
GAGGGGCGGAGTAGACCGGGTTGGCCTTTCGCCACTCCAGCCACTTTTCATCACTCCAGATGTAGCCGTCCAACTCATAGACCTTGGAGCCATTGCTGGGCCGGGTCTCGGCATGGAAGGCAAAGGGGTCGGCTTTGGCCAGTACCCTTCCGTCGGCGGTATGAACGGCGTATTTATAGGTGTCGTAGGTTTGAAGTCCGGGGACAAAGCCCTCCCAGACCCCGGAGCCTATGGGAGACATGGGGCAGGCGTCGGTAGCCCAGCCGTTGAAGTCGCCCATGATATGGACGGCCTTGGCATGGGGGGCCCACACCCGGAAGACCTGTCCCGCCGCACCGTCTCGTGTGTCGGGATGGCAGCCGAAGAAGGACTGCAAATGTGTCTCCGTACCCTGGACAAAGCGGTCCAGCATCGCGCCGACAGGGGTTTGTTCTTTCTTAGGCATAAGTATGACCTCCCGTGGGTTTGGTAAATTGGGACAAATTTAAATTTCCAAAATTTGGCAGATTGTAAAGTATACACAAAGTTGAAAAAAAGATTTGCCTAATTTGTATAAATTATACAACGGTTTGAGGGAAAGGTCAAGGACAGAATGGAGGTCTTAATGGATAAAAAAAGCGGTTTGCCTCTTCTCCTCTGGGGAAAGGGGACAAACCGCTGAAAAACGTTATGTCTGCGTTTCCGTTCGGCGTGCGTCATCTTCGGCCATGGTGCGCTTGGGGCGGGCGTTGATGGTCTCGGCCCATTGGATGAGCCACTGGGGAAGGGCGTCCAGCCCCTCCTGGGACAAAGGAAAGGTCTTTGTTTCCTCTACGGTGGAGAATTCATAGGCCCAAGGGCCTTCCCATACCTCGGTGGTGAGAACGCCGGTCTCCGGTTCCTGGGCGGGGGAGGGAATGATCCGAAAACGCATCCGGCCGGTGCTGGCGGACCAGGGATTTTCGTTTTGAAAGTGAGACAGAACGGGGAGAAACAGCTGGGCCATGAACAGGGCTCCTTTCTAAGATCGTTTTCTCAGTATATCACACCTCGGGGAAAAAAGGAACCGGGGGAAATTTTTTTCGTCTAAAAATGTAACCGATGGGAGGAGCGTTCCCACTATAAAGATGGAAGGACTTCCGGAGGGAAAGGAGGCGGGGAGATGGAGGATCAGGAGATCGTGGAGAAGTTGTTTCGGCGGGAGGAGGGGGCGCTGGAGGAGTTGCGGGGAAAATACGGTCACCGGCTGCAAGTTCTGGCGGGCCGCTTTCTCAAAAGCCGGGAGGATGTGGAGGAGGCGGTAAACGACGTCTGGCTTCGGAGTTGGAATACCATCCCGCCCAACCGCCCGGAACATCTCTTTGCCTATTTGGCTCAGCTTTGCCGCTATGCCGCCCTGGAGAAGGTGGACTGGCTCACCGCTGGAAAGCGCTCCGCTGTGGTGGTGGAACTTACCGAGGAACTTTGCCAATGTCTTCCGGACCCGGCATTCCAGAGGGAGGAGGCGGGCCGGGAGTTGGGTGAGATCCTGAACGGCTTTTTGGGAGGACTGGAGCGGGAAAAGCGGGTCATGTTCCTGCGGCGGTATTGGTACGGCGATTCCATTCGGGAGGTAGCCCGGCGGTGCGGCGTGGGAGAGAGCAAAGTGAAAACCACCCTGTTTCGGATACGGAAGGATCTGAGGCTCTGTTTGGAGAAGGAGGGCATTTTTGTATGAGAGGAAAAAATTTGCTGTGCGCTTTGAATTATGTAAATCAAATTTATGTTCAAGAGGCAGATAATTATGATGAAATTGGGAATTTAAACTTCGGGATTAAAAATTATGTAAATAGCAAAAGAGGAAGGGACGCCATTTCGTGGGTCCGGTATTTTTCCGCCGCCGCTTGCCTGTGTCTGCTCCTGCTGGGAGCGCTGCGGCTGGGGATGGTTCCCGACATCCTGCCCCCGGACGGTCCGGGGGCGGTGGTGGCGCTTCCGGGCCCCACAGAGTCCCAGACTCCGGCGGAGGTCTCTCAGGCGCCCGCTGTGGCGGAGAGCCCCAGCCCCATGCAGCCCCCCGCCGGCCGGCAGGACACCATCCAGTGGCGGTTTGTGGCGGTGAACGAGTCGGAGGGACTGGGGCTTGACGCCTCCCGGCTTTACATGGATCCTGCCCTCTATGAGGCGGAGCACTGGGACATGGACCAGATACGGGAGTACTACGGCTGGGAGCTGGCTCCCGCCTATATCCCTGAGGGCCTTACCGGGGGAGGCAACGGGGTGGGTCACACCATCTATCGGGACAAGGCTACCGGGGAGATCATCGAGGACCAGGCGGGCCGGGGGTTCTGGGTGGACTACTACGAAGACGGCAGTCCCAGGTCCGACGACGACATTGTTATCCCCAGGGGCTTTACCGTGACCTGCTCCAAGCTGGGGATCCTTCACTGCGCCCTCCTCCCGGTGGACGAAGCTCAGGTTACGGACTTTGACAGAATTCCCGTGACCATCTCCCACGCCAGCCTGCCCTACGGCCCCTTCGATCCCACCCGGAAGGACCCCAGTGGGCTCTACAATATGCCTGCCGGGTACTACGATATCTATGTGGCCAGCTTTGAGCTGGACGGGGTGGAATACGAGGTGGAGACCCAGCGCATGGAGCTGGAGGAGCTGATCAAGATCACGGCCTCCATCATCTCTCCCCAGGAGGATATCATCGTGGGGGTGGGCTGCGGAATGCCCTGAACAGAAGCTGCGGTGCGTCAAGGATGCCGTGCCCTACATTCTCCACGTAGGGCGCGGCATCCTTGACGCACCGTATTCCTTGATACACCGTTTTCCGCGCTTAGTAGCTGTTTAGGGGGATCCCGCTGTCATCCTGGCCCTTTTCGATGGACTCTATCACCATATCATAGCCGAACTTCTCATCGATTTGGACATGGACCTTGTCTCCCGCCTTCCGGCCTAAGAGCGCTTTTCCCACGGGGGATTCCATGCTAATAAGGCCGTGAAGGGGATCGGTCCGCATGGTGGTCACCACCTGGTAAACGGCGGTCTTGTCTCCCGGCATGGTGACGGTGATCTTGTCATAGAGGGCGGCCCCGTCTCCCTTGGGGGCTTCGGAGACAATGTGGGCGGTGCGGATCATATTCTGCAGATATCGGATCCGGCTTTCGTTCCGGTTTTTCTCCTGTTTGGCGGCCTTGTATTCAAAATTTTCACTCAGGTCCCCGAAAGCCCGGGCCGTTTTGACCTCCTCCAGCAGTTTGGGACGGAGAACGGTGAGCCGGTGCTTGAGTTCCTGCTCCATAAGCTCGATATCCTTTTTTGTCAGCTCATTGTGCATAAAACGACCTCCAGACGAGACCTGTGGTTATTTGCTGACGGTGATGTTGGAAAGGGTTTTCCCCTCTCCGTCCTTGGGACGAAGGATCCCGGAGATCATGGAGACCTTTTCAGGCCGCGTTCCCGCCAGCACCACTCCGCTGGCGGTGACATGGGCGGAGGTAATGACTCCCTGGTTGCTGATATGGGCGGCGGCGTTAACGGTAAGATCGGTGACAGTGCCCTCTGTAAAAAGTTCAGCCTCCGCCGAAGCGCTTTCCAAGACGAGGGAGGAGACGGCGCTGCCCTTTTCCAGCGTGAAGTCAGCCTTGGGAGCGGAGATGGAGAGGGTATCTGCCTTTCCGTTGCGAAAAACCACAGGAGTGGGAGCGTTTACCTTGATCGAGGTCACATTCCCCTCCAGGATCACAGTGGAACTGCCTCCGTCTACCTGAACGGAGGGAATGGCGCCATCGCTCTCATTGACCAGACGGATGGCGCCGTCAAGGCCCTTGTGGACCAGGATGTCTCCCTGAAGGTCGCAGCCGGACAAAATGTGGAAGGACTTTTCCCCACAGCCCTGAAGGAGGACGTCTCCCATTACCGTCACATTGGTGAGGGCAACGTCGCCGCTGCCTACTCCGGCGGTAATGATAAGGTCGCCGGTGACAGTCATATCTTCCAGTTTGACCCATTTGGCGTTAACGTAAAGATCTCCTTCCACATCCCGGTTCCAGGTGCCGGGGCGGGTCATCACGGCATCAAAGAGATTATCCAGCAAAATGACGGCCTGGGCCCGGTTGATGGGGTCCTGGGGATCAAAATATCCCTCATAGCCGTGGATGGCGTCCATGCTGTAAAGAGCGCCCACCGCCCCGGCTGCCCAGGAGGAAATCTCATCCTTATCCAGAAAATCCAGTTCGACCGTCTTTTCCTCCAACCCCAAGACCCGGCACAGGATCACCGCAGCCTCCTGCCGGGTCACCGGACTTAAGGGACGGACCATATCGTTGCCGTCCCCCTGAATGATCCCGGCGGAGTTGAGCCGGGACATGGTCTCGGCATACCAGGCATTGGCGGGAACGTCGTTAAAATGCTTGATCTCGATCAGGGGATAGCCCATGATCCGGTTGAGAAGGGCCGCAAACTCCGCCCGGGAGAGGGGATCGTCGGGACGAAAGGCTCCTGTGCCCGTATCTCCCGCAATAACGCCGTAGTCATACCACCGCTCCAGGACTCCCTGGGCCCAGTGGCCCTCTACATCAGGAAAGGGCGTTTTTGTCTCCGCCTCCTGCCCAAGGACGGGAAGGGGAGAGCCAAGGACCAGGGTAAGGCTAAGGGCCAGAGCGGCCAGACGATTCCGTTTCATTTGCTTCACCTCTATGGTATATGTTGGTGACAGGATAGAAAGGACATTTCCTTTCCCCTCTAAATATATCACGCTTGCCCCGGATACGCAAGATAGGTTTTGAGGAGTGCAAAGGCGGGAATTTGGTCCCGTCCCAACATAGGGCCCCCGCGAAAGCGGCCCCCAGCTTTTGCGGGGAAGCGAAGAAATTCCCACCAGAGTGCAGTTTTCGGCGAAGCCGGAAACGGAACGGTGGCAGAAAAGTCCTTACATGGGGCCCCCGCGAAAGCGGTCCTCAGCTTTTGCGGGGAAGCGAAGAAATTCCTGCCATAGTGCAGTTTTCGGCGAAGCCGGAAACGGAACGGTGGCAGGAATTTCTGAACTGCTGTAAAGAGTAGACACTTTAGATATCCAAGGCATCACTCGGGTTCCAGCATTAACAGC
>CANOHR010000072.1 GCA_947565875.1 uncultured Pseudoflavonifractor sp. | reverse complement strand
CGATGGCAAGAGGAACGCAGAGGGTCCGCGTGTAAAAGCCTGCTCACAGCGGATTACATAGGACAGTGTCAAGCCGTCGGCGCTGACCTCCAGAGCGTCCGGAGAGCGGTCGGTGGGCTTGAAGTAGTCCTTGTATAAAAGAACCGTGCTGGGAAGCAGCAGCCTTGTGGGCAGATCGGTCCCACCCTTTCGGAGCAGCCACAACTCATAGTCCCTGATATCCGGATAGAGCCAGTCCACCGGCCTCCAGCGGAGCAACAGGGTATGGGTATCCGTATCCAGCCGCTTTTCCAGCGAGTAATTCCGGCCATATGTCAGCGTGTCCACCACGGCGTCGTAGGAGATGGGGGCATAATCAGAAGTGGTGGTCCCGGTGGGCAGATCCACCGTGTAGGTATAGAGCCCGGTGGGGCCGGACACGTCTCCGGCCAAGTCATATAACTCCCCTTCGATCAGATAGCCGTAGGTAAGGGTCCTTTTGTCCTCACTGAGCCGGAACAGATCTACCCCGGTCTGTAGGGTTGCCAAGTTATGAGGGCTTTCGGCGCGGATGACCGTTCCCGCCCCTGGCTGGGAACCGGGCTTGTAGATGATGGAGATGTTGCCGGGGCCCGTATGCATGGCTCCGCCTCGGTCATAGACGAAGATAGTGCAGTCCTCCGTTTCGTAGGTCCGTTCACTCTTATTATTGTAGGTAAACCCGTTCCGCAGACCGATGACCGCTCGGTCATAGGCGTTGGACTGGGCGGGGGCGGCGGTCAAACGCTGGTTGGGGTCCAGGACCCGGGCCACCATGGTGGCGCATTCCGCCCTGGTAAGGGGCTCATAGCTCCCAAAGGTGCCGAACTCGTCTATCCCTCCCAGGATACCGGCCTCATAAAGAGCAAAGATGCCCTGGTTTTCCTCGTGGGTCAGGAAGCTGCACTGGCCGTTATGGACGTCCTGGATGGCATCCACAGAAAATTTCTGCTCCAACTCCCCGGCGGCGTCACGGAGGGCCAGAGCAAATTCCCGGCGGTTGGCAACGGGGTCTAGATTGGAGGCACTCCACTCCAAAAGGCTGGAGAAACCGGGGTGTTGGTCATCCCTCAGCCCCCACGCCTTCGCTGTGTAGGCTGCGTCCCGATACCATTTTTGAGGGCTGGGAGCGTCCTCCTCATATGTGCTTTTGATCAGTTCGCTGTCCCCGGCGTTATCCGGGTCAAAAAAGAGGAGGAAATCGCTGGCGCCCATATGGAGCCGCATGGCGCCGGGAATGTCCCGGCCACCGATGGATATGGTGGCGGGGCCCAGGCGGGCCTTTCCCCAGACCTCCTCCTCCCAAAGGGTGCTTCCATACTCCTCACAGGACACATACAGCCCGCCGTCCTCTCCATCAGACCAGGCAAAGGGCCGGTAGACCTCGCCATAGCCCTGGAAGACGGTGCCGTCGTTGAGGGTCAGGGTCATCTTTCCCCAGTCCTCCGGGGCCTTCTCCAGTGTGCCGTCTCCGCCCCGCTGAAGGTCATAGAGCCGCAGGGCCAGGGTGAGGCATTCGGCTGTATTGAGTTGGGTATCGGGGGAGAAGGTCCCGTTCCCCAGGCCTACCATTACACCCTCTTGGGCGCAGGTCTTGACCCCCTTCTCAAACCAGCTTCCGGCGGGAACGTCGGAAAAGGCGGGATCCTCCGCGGCCAAAGCGGGGACGGTCAGGCCGAGACACAGGGAAAGGCAGAGGGAGAGACTCAGAAATTTCCTTTTCATACAAAAGCCCCCCAAAAAAGTTGATATTTCCATCATACCAGCTTTTTCAGGGGGTGTCAAAGGAAAGACTTACCCTGCGGAGAGGGCCAGGGGAGAGGGGAGAAGGACGATCTTACCCTCTTCTGCGGTCACCGTCAGGGTACTTCCCGCCGTCAGTTCTCCGCTGAGCAGGAGGGAGGCGACCGGGTCCTCCACCTGGGCACGAATGGCGCGGCGAAGGGGGCGGGCTCCGTAGTCAGGGTCAAAGCCCACTTGGGCGAGGGCGGCCTCTCCCTCCTCCGTTACCGTAGATTCTATCCCCAGAGCTTTCAGACGCCCGGAGAACTCCTCCAGCATTCGCCGGGCGATGGCGGAAAGTTCTGCTTGCCCAAGCTGGCGAAAGACTATGATCTCGTCCAGACGGTTGAGAAATTCCGGGCGAAAGGTCCGCTTGGCTTCCTCCATCACAGCCTCCCGAAGTTCGGAAAGGGGCCGGAGTCCGCCGTGAGCTTCGGCGGAGGAAAAGCCCAGCCGGGTCCGGGCGGTGATCTGTCGGGCTCCCACGTTGGAGGTGAGGATCAAAACGCAATTGCGAAGATCCGCCTTTCTTCCCTGAGCGTCGGTAAGCTGACCATCCTCCAAGGCCTGTAGAAGAACGCCCCAAATGTCCTCGTGAGCCTTTTCAATCTCGTCAAAGAGGACCACGGAATAGGGTTTCCGCCGTACCGCCTCGGTAAGCTGGCCTCCCTCCTCATGGCCTACATACCCCGGGGGGGAACCCAAAAGCCGGGAGACGGTGTGAGGCTCCATATATTCCGACATATCAAAGCGGATCAAGGACTCCTCGCTGCCAAAAAGGGACTCGGCCAGGGCTTTGCAAAGTTCCGTTTTTCCTACTCCTGTGGGGCCCAGAAGGAGAAAGGATCCCACAGGCCGGTTGGGCTCCTTCAGGCCTACCCGGCCTCTTCGGATGGCCCGGGCCACAGCCGATACCGCCTCCTCCTGACCCATGACCCGGCGGTGAAGGGTATCCTCCAGTTGAAGGAGCCGATCGCTCTCCGAGCGGGTGAGGGCAGTGACGGGAATACCCGTCCAGCTGGCGGCCACCGAGGCTACGTCCTCCGCCGTTACCGTTAAGGGATGGGAGGCAAAGGGGAGGGTGGAGCGTTCCCGTTCCAGACTTCGGCGGAAATCCCCCTCGGCGCTGCGGTACATGGCGGCACGCTCAAAATCCTGGCTGCGGATGGCCTCCTCTTTCCGGCGGCGGGCGTCCGCGATCCTGGCTTCCAGGGCCTGAAGAGTGGGGGGGAGGGCGGTTCCTGCCAGCCGGACCCGGCTGGCGGCCTCATCCATCAGATCCACCGCTTTGTCGGGGAGACGCCTGTCGGGAAGGTAGCGGAGGGATAGGGAGACGGCGGCGTCGATGGCCTCATCGGAAATGGTAAGGCGGTGGTGCTGCTCATACCGGGGGCGAAGTTCCCGGAGGATGTGCCCCGCCGCCTCCGGGGTGGGTTCGGCGATGGGTACGCTTTGGAAGCGGCGCTCCAGGGCGGCGTCCTTTTCAATATATTTCCGGTATTCCTCCGTGGTGGTAGCTCCCACCACCTGAAGGTCTCCCCGCCCCAGAGCGGGCTTCAGGATGTTGGCGGCGTCGATGGCCCCCTCAGCGCTTCCGGCGCCCACGATGGTGTGGAGTTCATCCAGAAAAAGGATCACATCTCCTGCCCGGCGGACTTCAGAGAGGATATTCTTGACCCGCTCCTCAAATTCTCCCCGGTACTTGGTCCCCGCCACCATGGAGGAGAGATCCAGGGATACCAGACGCTTGCTCCGCAGTTCCTCCGGGACCTGTCCGGCGGTAATGGCCAAGGCTAGACCCTCGGCCACGGCGGTCTTGCCCACGCCGGGTTCCCCGATAAGGGCGGGATTGTTTTTCCGGCGGCGGGCCAGGATCTCCACCACCCGCCGCACCTCGCTTTCCCGGCCCACTACCGGGTCCAACTCTCCGTTGGCCGCCAGGGCGGTCAGGTCCCGGGAAAATTGATCCAGCAGCTTGGTGGAGGAGCCGGACCGTTCCTCCCGCTCCGGCCTCCGCCGTTCCATGGGCCGGGGCTGGTCGGCTCCGAAGGCAGCGGTCACGTCTCCCAGAAGCCGCCGGGGATCTTTTCCGGCGGCGGTAATGACCCGTGCGGCGGCGTTTTCCCGCTGCTGCAAAAGCCCGGAGAGCAAGTGGCCTGTATCCACTCTGGCGGCCTGGCTGCGGCGGGCGTCGTTCAGGGCTAACTCCAGGCATTCCCGGCACCGGGGGGTGAGCCCCTGGGAGGGAAGCCCTCCCGCGGCCCCCAGCCCAATGAGCCGGACCAGGGCGCTTCGCAGCGCCTCGGCAGAAAGACCGGCAGAGGAGAGCGCCTTAGCCCCCGGTCCACGTCCTTCCCGGGCAATGCCCAAAAGCAAATGCTCGGTGCCCACATAGCTGTGGCCCAGTTCGGCGGCGCTCTCCTGGGCCAGGCGCAAGGCGGTCTCCGCCCCGGCCGTAAATTCAATGGCGCCTATGACTGCGTCAACTCCCCTCCGTATCAGTTCCGGACAGTTAGCGTAAGATAACTACAAACCGTTGAGTCTCTTTACCTTCCGGCGCTGTCCGCTATGAAAAATATACCCAGATTCTACGGAAATTAGCATTGAAATTTGAAAAAGGTATGGTATAATGAACTCACATTCCTGTACATGGAGGTGTAAAACCAATGGCCTATGTAATCAGCGACGCTTGCGTGAGTTGCGGCACCTGCGCCGACGCCTGCCCCGTTTCCGCTATTTCTGAGGGGGACGGTCAGTACGTCATCGACGCCGGCACCTGCATCGAGTGCGGCACCTGCGCCGGGGTCTGCCCCACCGGTGCTATCTCTCAGGGCTGAGAGAAGGTACACAAAAAATGACCGCGTCATCCGATCACGGATGGCGCGGTCATTTTTTGCATCAGGCAAAGACGCTTTCTTACAGGGTGCTGCCGAAGTCGCTGACAACGGCCTGGCCGGTGATGGCCCTGGACTCGTCGCTGGCAAAGAACAGCAGAATATTGGCCACATCGTCGGGCATACAGACGCCCACCCGCAGGTCGGAGTGCTTGCCCATCTGGCCGAACATGTCGGCGTCCATGTTGTCGGCGCCCATCCCCGCGGTCATGGGGGTGGCGATGGAGCCGGGACACACTACATTACAACGGATACCCTGACCGGCGAACCGGAGGGCGGTGTGTTTGGTTACCCCTACGATAGCGGCCTTGGAGGCTACGTAGGCGGCGCCGCCGCAGCCCATAACGCCTGCCACCGAGGCTACGTTGACAATGGACCCGGACCCGGTCTTGACCATCTCGGCTACCGCCTCCTGAATGCAGAACATGGTACCCTTGGTGTTGATGTCCACCACCCGGGCTATCACGTCGTCCTCCACCTTGTCAATGGCCTTCAACCCCTCGTCCAGCACACCGGCGTTATTTACCAGGACATCTACCTTGCCATAGGCTTTTACGGTCTCGGAAACCAAACGTTTGGCGTCCTCATGCTTGGAGATATCGCAGACCACAGGGAGGACCTCGCCGCCCTCGGAGCGGATCTTGGCGGCTACCTCCTCCAACTGGGCCTGACGGCGGGCGCTGATGACGACCTTAGCGCCTTCTCTGGCAAACATGGCGGCGGTGGCAGCCCCCACGCCGGAGTTGCCGCCGGTGACGATGGCGACTTTACCCTTCAAACGATCCATAAAAATGTCCTCCTTGTTGATGAAATGGGATATCAAAGACAGCAGAGTTATTGTAGCATCGGCCGAAGGAAAAATCAACGAAAACGTGAAACATTTAACAAAATTTTGCGTCCTCCGCCGCTTCCTGCAGCCCATATTCCGTGCATTCCATGCCGACGACAGGGATCTGATACGGCGCGCATGCCTTCCGAAGAAGGGCTTCCGTCTCCGGTTCCATTTTAGGCCCCAGCAGGATACGGCTGGGACGGAGGAAGGGGATGGCTTTTCCGTTGTCCCAGAATGTTTCAGGGGTGTCCTCCAGGGAAAAGTACCAGGAGCCGATGTTGTAGATCAGCCGCCATTCGTCCTCATAAAACTAATAATTTTCATACATTATACCCGATTTATATGCTTTTTTACTTATTCTTCCAGCAAGTTTTTCACCTCCGTTTTTTTTACGTACAAATACCTCAATGTATTCCCGCGCTGGATCGGCAATTTCCTGGATTTTTCACTTTTTTATTTCTGATTTTATATCTAATATTTTATCTTTTTTATAT
>CANOHR010000071.1 GCA_947565875.1 uncultured Pseudoflavonifractor sp. | reverse complement strand
CAACGGGGACAAAACATGGTATACTTTGCTTATCTCTCAGATAACGGAGGCCTTTTCATGAAGTACACCCACATTGCCTTTGACATTGACGGGACCCTGACCAACAGTGAATTCGCCGTGATCCAATCCTTGCAGGATACCCTGACCAGTCTCAACGGCTCCTCCCCCTCCGCCGGAGAGCTTTCCTTTGCCCTGGGCATACCCGGCGAAGAGACCCTGAAGCGGCTTCAGGTCCCGGACGTCCCCGCCGCCTTCGACCTGTGGGTCAAAAACCTTCGCAAATATATAGACACCATCACCCTCTTCCCCGGCATTGAGGCGCTGCTTGCCGCCCTGAAGGAGCGGGGGATCGTCATGGGAGTGGTCACCTCCCAAACTCCCGAGGAGTATGACGAGGACTTTGCCCGCTGTCCCATCGCCCCCTACTTCACCATTCTGGTCCGGGCCGGAGAGACTGCGGAGCCCAAGCCCTCCTCCCAGCCTCTTCAGCATTTTCTGGAGTTGGCGGACTGCCTTCCCTCTCAGGTCCTTTATGTGGGAGACCGGGAGGGAGACCTGCGCTGCGCCCGGGGTGCAGGTGTAGACTTTGCCCTGGCGGGGTGGGGAAATCCCGACCGAAAGATGGAGGTGGACTACTGTCTGGAAGCGCCGGAGGACCTGTTGAGGTATCTATAAGGTTTGCGCATGAGGGCAGGACGGGCGCACAATGTGCGCCCCTACCATCCTCTTTCTGGCATTCCGTAGGGGCGCACATTGTGCGCCCGCCCTGGTGGTCCCACTTTGCGGGCAGCCAAGGGGGTATTGGATAGACAGAAAACGAGCGGCCTTGCGGCCGCTCGTTTCTACTTTCCTTATCATTTTAATGATGCCATCTGCCGTGGTGTCCCCCGGCGTGCCTACCGTAGCCGCCCATATACCCACATCCGTGGTCATGCACTTGGCAGCCCATAGGGCAATCGTGATAGTGGGCCGGATCGGTGCAGCCCGCCGGGCAGTGGTGATAATGGGTCTCGTCTGTGCAGTCCGTCCGCCAGCAGCCCATGCTGTTCCAAAACTCCGGCTCGGGACCCGCCTCTTCCATGACCTCCCAGCACTGGTTGCAATGGGGATGGGTGGGATCGGCACAGCCTATGGGACAGGTATGAAAGTGGGAAGGATCGGTACAGTCTACCGGGCAATAATGACAATGGGTGGGGTCGGTACACTCCGCCAGGTCACAGCCCATGCTGGTAAGATACACTACCTCTACGGGAACCGGGGTCTCCGCCGCCGGATCGGCCTGGGGCGTCTCCGCCGGGACGCCGGATACAAGGGGCGCCGCGCACAGCAGCGCCAAAAGCAATCTTCTCATCGTTCCTGACTCCTTTTCCTACTTTTGGATAGCAATATTATACATCATATAATATGCATGTCAAGCCCCTTTCGTCCTCTTATGCTTGATTTTTTCTCTTCATCCTTCTATAATGGTCCTACCGCCGCTCCGGCGGTGGTAAAATTGCGCTGTACCCTTTGCGGACAGCAGCAGGAGGTAACTGAATATGGAAAACGCAAGGCTCCACACACAGAAGCTGGTGACGTTGGCGATCTTTACCGCCCTCATCATCGTACTTCAACTCACGGCCAATGTGGCCAAGATCGGCCCGGTATCCATTACCCTCAGCCTGGTACCCATCGTGGTGGGCGCTGCCCTCTACGGGACCGGAGCGGGGGCCTATCTGGGCGGCGTATTCGGGCTGGTGGTACTCATGTGCTGTATCTCCGGTATGGATCTGGGCGGAAGCGTACTCTGGAATTCCAATCCCTTGGTGACCGCCCTGGTCTGCCTGGGCAAGGGGATCGCCGCAGGGGCCTGCGCGGGCGGGGTATACCGCGCCCTCTCCAAGGCCGGCAGCTCCACAGCCGCCGCCCTCTGCGCCGGAGTGGTCTGCCCCGTGGTCAATACCGGCCTTTTCTGTCTGGCCATGATCCTTTTCTTCCATGACACCCTGACGGCCTGGGCCGGAGGAACCGACATTTTCTATTACATCATCTTCGGCCTGGCCGGGGTAAATTTCCTGGTGGAGTTGTCGGTGAACCTTGTGCTGGGTCCCGTTATCGTCCGCATCATCCACGCCCGCCGTCCCGCAGCGGGCACGGAGGCCCTGTAAAAAAGGAGGAACTCCCATGATCTTCGCCATTGACGCCGGAAATACCCATATCGTGCTGGGCTGTATGGAGGGAGATTCCCTTCTCTTTACCGCCCGGATCCACACCGACCGGGCCAAGACCGCAGACGAGTACGCCCTTATTTTCCGCAACCTGTGCGACCTTCATCAGATCGACCGGGGACAGATCGAGGGGGCTATCCTCTCCTGCGTGGTATCTGAGCTTACCCATGCCCTGTGCCGGGCGGTGGAGATCGTGATCCACCGCAAGGCGCTGGTGGTGGGGGCGGGAATCAAAACCGGCCTTAACATCAAGATCGACGACCCCGGCCAGCTGGGGGCCGACCTGGTGGTGGGCGCGGTGGCCGCCACCGACAAGTATCCCAAGCCTCTCATCATCTTTGACATGGGGACCGCCAACACCATGTCCGTCATCGACAGGCAGGGCCGGTTCCTGGGCGGCGCTATCCTGGCGGGGCTTCGGCTGTCGGTAGACAGCCTCTCCTCCGGCACCAGCCAGCTACCCCGGATCCAACTCTCCGTTCCCCCCAAAGTGGTCTGCTCCAACACGGTGGAGTGTATGCAGTCGGGCGCCCTCTACGGCCACGCCGCCATGCTGGACGGGCTCATCGACCGGGTGGAGGCCGAACTTGGCGAGAAGATGGCCGCCGTAGTGGCCACCGGGGGCCTTGCCTCCATGGTGGTCCCCCTTTGCAGGCGGGAGATCTCCGTGGAGGAGGATCTGATGCTCCAGGGCCTCAGACTCATCTATGACAAGAACCATTGATTGCCTGCCCCCTGCCCTGCCCCTCCGCCGGGTCCCCCAGAAATTTTAGCGGCCGGCAGCTGCAAGTCCGGCTTTTGGGCAATATCCAAAAAAGTCAACGAAAATGTTCCTTGACATTCTGGGGCAAATCACATATAATATTGCTGTTAAAGCCATGGTTATGGCCCTTTCGCGGTGGACGAGTTCCCACCGCTTCGGAGGGAGGGGAAGTCAATGTCGGAGATCCACGTAAAAGAGGGCGAGTCCCTGGAGAACGCACTTAAGCGGTTTAAGCGCAGTTGCGCCAAGTCGGGCGTGCTGGCCGAGGTCCGTAAGCGCGAGCATTACGAGAGCCCCAGCGTCAAGCGCCGTAAGAAGTCTGAGGCCGCCCGGAAGAATCGCAAAAAGTTCTATTAAGAGCGTCAAAAGCCCTGTGTCGCAAGACACAGGGCTTTTTTCCTGCTTTCCCCAGAAAGTCGCGGATGCGGGGACTTCGAAAGGATCGGCGCGCCGGGGCGTCGCGCCCTACGTTCCCTTTTCCAGGAGGTCTTTCAGCAGATCGCCTGTGGTCTCGTAGGGCAGAAAAGCGGTCTTGATCCCCAGTGCGGAGGCCAGACGCAGCTTTTTCTGGATACTGCCGGCGTCGTCAAAAAGGACAAAGTGCCCCTTCTCCCCCGCCATGTAAGTAAAATAGTGGGCGCACAGTTCCCCGGAAAAAAAGATGTCCGCCCCGTATTCCTCCCTCCGGCGCTCCAGTTCCTCCACCGTCAGAGGGGCGCCCGTCCCGCTGGGAGAGGGCAGCAGAAAATCCTCCGCCGTCCTCTCGATCCATAAGGCAAGCCGCCGGGAACCGAAGCTGTCTCTGGCCGCCTCCAGCCTTCCCTGAAGGGAGCCGCCGGAGAGTGCGGTGGAGACCAGCACCCCGGCGGAGGGGGCGGCAGAGCCGTAGGGTTCGGAGACAAAGCATTCCAGTCCCCGGCTCCGGCATAGTTCTCCCAGCTTTCCTACCGCCTGGGAAAGGACCGGAACGGGACTGCCCTGAAAACGGCACACCACCCCGGTGAACTTCCGGGCGGCGCATTCCCGCAACACCTCATTGCAAAAGCCCTCCGCTTCCCCGACGCCGGAAAAACCGGCGTCGTCGATCATCATCAGTCCCCCCTGGGGAGTGACCGGGCCGTTGGCCCGAAAAAGGTGGGGCCCTCCCCCTACCCGGTAGGCCAGGTGCGCCACAGGCTTTCCCCAACTCCCGGCGGAGGTGATCTCCCCCGGCTTGGCCGCTATGATAAGCCGCTCCACATACTCCATCTCATTTCCCCCTTGTCCAAACACCCCAAAAAGTGGTATAATCATTTTAGCTTCGATTGACAAGGGAAAACACGCCCCAGAGAGCCCCAAAGGGCGCGCTGGCGGCGTTCTCCCCCTTGCCGGGCGACAGCCCGCCTGCGGGGTGCGGCCTTGCCATCACACCCTTTGGGACTCTCTGGGGTCCGAAGGAGTTTTGCGGGAGCCCAAGGCGTTCCCGGCAAGGTTGGCGACGCAGCCTTACTGGCGTAAGGCAAGGAGACAAAACGCAGTCCGGGGACGGCTTGGGCCCCGCAAAACCGTGTTTGCCCTTGTCAATCGAAACTATCTTATGACATGCGCGGGAAAAACAGAAGTCCCCATTCGTCCCAAAGGCGCAAAAAGAGCGGCCCCATGAGTCATGGGGCCCTACGGCGTTTGAAAAGAGGTGATCCCTTGGCCTGTTCTCTGGTTCCCCGGCGGGTGGTAAGCAGCATATATGACCTTGACCCGCAGGAACTTTCCTCCCAGGGGATCCGGTTGGTACTCTGCGATCTGGACAATACCCTGACCCCCTATGAGGAGCCCCTTCCCTCCCCCGCGCTCCGGGCATGGAAGGAAAAGCTGGAGGGGGCCGGTATCGCTCTCTACGTGGTCTCCAACAGCCGAAAGAGCCGCCGCTGTCCCGCGTTCTGTGAGGCGCTGGGCATTGGCTACGTCCGCCACGCGGGAAAGCCCAGCCGGAAGGGATACATGGAAGCCCTGACGAAAACGGGGTTCCCGGCCTCAGAGGCCCTGATGGTGGGGGATCAGATCTTCACCGATATCTGGGGGGCCAACCGGGCGGGGATATATTCCGTTTTGGTAAGGCCCCTGGCCTGGGGAAAAAATCCCCTTCGCAGGGTACGCTATGCCATAGAGGCCCCGTTCCGTTGGGCCGGAAAAAGGAAGTGAGCCTATGAGCGCCAAATTCGGTCCCGCCGGGAATCCCGACGCCTTTCCCTATAAGTCCTCTGTCGACGCCCCCAAGTGGCTAAAAGAGTTGGGGCTGGACTGTTATGAATATCAGTGCGGCAAGGGGGTCCATGTGGGAGAGGACTCCGCCCGCAAGCTGGGCACGGCGGCGAAGGAGGCGGGGATCACCCTGTCCCTCCACGCCCCCTATTTTATCAATCTGGCAAACCCCGACCCGGAAAGCCTCCGCAAAACTACAGGCTATATCATGGCCGCCTGTCAGGCGGCGGACTGGATGGGGGCCACCCGTGTGGTGGTCCACACCGGAGCCCTGATGAAGCGGACGCGGCAGGAGGCTCTGGATATCGCCATAGCCTCCATGAAGGAGGTACTGAAGGTCTGGGAGGGAGAGGGCTTTTCCCATATTGCCCTTTGCCCCGAGACCATGGGAAAAATAAACCAATTGGGGGATCTGGGGGAGGTCCTGGAATTATGTCAACTGGATGAGCGGCTCATCCCCTGCGTGGACTTCGGGCACCTATACGCCCGGAGCCTGGGGGAGTTGACGGGAGCGGATGCCTGTAAGGTCATGCTGGACCAGATGGAAAAGGCCCTTGGCGCGGAACGGGTAAAGAGCTTCCACAGCCATTTTTCCCAGATAGAATTTACCCCGGGCGGCGGCGAGAAGTGCCACCGGACTTTTGCCGATAACGGGGGCTTCGGTCCCGATCCGGCTCCCCTGATGGCGGAGGTCGCCCGCCGGGGTTGGAATCCCACCTTTATCTGCGAGAGCGCCGGAACACAGGAGAAGGACGCGCTGGTGATGAAGGAGTTGTATTTAAAGGCGCAGTAGTTCCAGGCCCATGCGGAGGCCGGAGAGGAAGTAGCGGTAATTCTCCAGGTTCTCCCGGTCTGTATATACAGCCGTCACCTTTTCCGCCATATCCTCCGCCCTTACGAACCTTCCTGAGACCGACACCGCTGATACCACACAGCTCTG
>CANOHR010000070.1 GCA_947565875.1 uncultured Pseudoflavonifractor sp. | reverse complement strand
CACACGCTTGACCAGCTTTGGGATCCGACAGGCTCCGTCCAGAAGAGAATATTCTGTATGGTTGTGCAGATGAACAAAGGACATCCTCATGACCTCCCGCTTCGTTTTCTTGTTTTTCTTATCCCGTTCGCTGTCAACTCGTTTCACCCTGTCACATCACTGTTCAGGCGGTCCTGCAAATCACGGTCGATCCTCCGCCAGTTCCGAGAGTTTCTTCAACCGGTGGCTCAGGGAGGACTTGGTGATGGGTGGCCGGCAAAGGGCGGCCAGTTCGGTAAGGGTCAGATCGGGGTGATCCAGCCGCAGGTGGGCCGCCTCCGCCAGCTTGGGAGGCAATTCCCCCAGATCCATCTGCGCCCTCAGGCGGCGAATGACCTCGATCTGGGCCTGAGCCGCATCCACCGCCTTGTCCAGATTGGCGGCATCGCAGTTCACCCGGCGGTTTACTCCGCCCCGCAGATCCTTCTCCGCCTTGGCGTTCATCAGTTCCATTGCCGCCAGAGGAGCGCCGATAGCGGTAAGAAAGTCGGCGATCGCCTCGCTCTGTTTAAAATAGGTCATATGATTGCCTCCCCGGTCCGCCGACTTAGGGTCGAAACCCGCCTCCCGAAGAAGGGTCAGAAGTTCCCGGTCCACCGAGCGGTGGGTGGTGGTAAGTTCCAGGTGATAGCTTTTACTGGGATCAGTCACCGATCCCCCCGCCAAAAAAGCCCCACGAAAAAAGGACATCCGGCAATGGTCCTCCTCCAGAACAGCAAAATTCACGTGATGGGCCACCGAGGATCCGGGATCGTAGCCAAAGGCTGTCCACAACTGAGACAGCTTGTCCGCTCCGACAATGGAAAAGATCCGCTTGCCGGCGGTCGATCCCGGATCCGGCAAGCGGTCAAAGGTGATATGAAAGGCCTTTTTAAAAAGAAGAGGCAGCCGCACAGCCAGGTCCGCCGATTCGGTAACGATCCTGGCCTCCCGGTGGTCAAAGCGGTTGGCATAAAGGAGTATGCCATAACATTCCGCCTGAGCGCAACATTTCCGGGTGATGGGTTGGCGGCATAACTCTCCTTTTGTCTCGCCGGAAAAGGACATAGGGCCCCTCCTCTCTTTTTTCGTTTGGTGGTGGTATTGACCGGATGGGAGTCATCCGGTCCTGTGGGAAGGCGTTTTTCGCCCTTCCCAGCAGGAGTTTATCAGGTGATCCTGCTGGACCGGCGAGGACGCCGGTCCCTACGAAGGGTAAGGAAAGGTAATTACCGCATCAAGGGCGGGCCGTGCGTCCGGTGGAGCTTTTTGTCCTAGAATACCTTGGTATCCGCCCGTTCCTGGTAGAGTTCCATGGTAACCTCTCCCAGCCGTTCGGGGGAGTGGCGGGCGTAGCGGGAGGTGCTGGAGATCATGGGCCGCTCCACCACCTCTACTCCTAAGGCCTCGATCCTCTCCCGGTCCACCGGAATGGGATCGGCATCCTCCGCCTTATAGCGCTGGATCAAGGTGGGATCCACAGGGGCAGAGTTGGCCACGCACAAGTCGATAAGGCCCGGACCCGAGTGCTTCAGAAGGGCCGAAACATGGTCTGAAAGGGTCATTCCCTCGGTCTCTCCGTCCTGAGTCATGATATTGCCGATATAGACCTTCAAGGCGTCGCTCTGGCAGATGGCCTCCGCCACTCCCTCCACCAGTAAATTGGGGATCACGCTGGTATAGAGACTGCCCGGCCCCAAAACAATGAGATCGGCCGCCCGGATGGCCTCCAATGCCGCCGGGGTGGCGGCGGGCCGCTCGGGAAGAAGACGCACCGCACGGATCCGGCAATCCTGTGCCTTCTTAAAGTCGGCAATCAGGGACTCTCCCACCACTGCCGTCCCATTTTCAAAGGTGGCCTCCAGCTTTACATCGGCGCTGGTCACGGGAAGCACCCGGCCTGAAATAGCCAGTACCTGACTCATCTGGGCCACCGCCTCCTCAAAAGAACCCGTGACTCCATTGAGGGCAGCCAGGATCAGATTTCCGAAGGACTGGCCGGTAAGGCGGCCGGAACCTGTGGGGAACCGATATCCCAACAGTTCCTGCATGATAGGTTCCGCATTGGCCAGTGCCTCCATACAGTGGCGGATATCCCCCGGAGGAGGCATTCCCAGATCCTGACGCAGAACGCCGGAACCTCCTCCGTCATCGGCCACCGTTACAATGGCCGTTAAATTCTTGGTGCGGTTTTTCAGTCCCCGGAGCATAGTGGAAAGCCCTGTGCCGCCGCCGATGGCCACCACTCTGGGGCCATGCTCCCAACCATATTTCGATTTCTCTTCCATCAGCGTACCCTCGTCATATCCCGGTGGTTCTCGTTGGCTTCATAGCCCTTTCGGCGAATAAAGTCGGCCAGGGCCTTGGCCACCGCCACCGAACGGTGCTGGCCCCCTGTGCAGCCGATGGCAATGACCAAGCCTGTCTTCCCTTCCTCCACATATTGGGGCAGAAGGAACCCGATGAGCCGCTCCAGGTAGGTCATAAAATCCTTGGTCTGCTGATAGCCAAATACAAACTCATAGACTGGAGCATCCAGCCCTGTCTGATGCCGTAGTTCCGCAATATAGAAAGGGTTGGGCAAAAAACGCACATCAAAGACCAGATCGGCCTCAATGGGTATGCCATACTTAAAGCCAAAGGAGATGACGCTCACATTCATGGCCTGCTGGGCTCCCCCGTCTCCAAAGACCCGCAGGATCTCCCCCCGCAGCTTGGCGGTGGAAAGAGCCGTGGTATCCATGATGTATTCCGCCTGGGCCCGGACGGGAGCCAGGATGGTCCGTTCCTGACGCACCGCCTCATCCAGAGACCGGTTTCCCTTCGCCAAGGGGTGCCGCCTTCTGGTCTCCTTGTAGCGTTTGATCACCGTTTCAGGGCTTGCCTCCATATAGAGGATCTTATGAGCGCATCCCATCTGGTCCAACTCTGAAAGAGCGGCAAACAGTCCTTCAAAGGTCTGCCCACCCCGGATATCACAAACGATGGCCACCCGGTCATACTGGGCGGGATTTGCCATACACAGTTCGGCAAACCGTGGGATCAGGGCGGCGGGCATATTGTCCACTACAAAATAGCCGAAGTCTTCCATAAAGGAGGCCGCCTGGCTTTTCCCGGCCCCGGACAGGCCGGATATGACAATAAACTCCATTCTTTACACCCCCAGGGTCCTTATTTCCGGTTCCAAGGTTATCCCGGTCCGGTCAAGGACCTGTTTTTTTACTTCCTCCATCAAAGTCAATATATCGCTGCAGGAGGCTCCGCCTTTGTTGATGATAAACCCGGCATGTTTTTCCGACACCTGGGCTCCTCCCACCGTCAGCCCTTTCAGGCCGCACTCATCGATGAGGGCAGCGGCGTAGACCGGCTTTCCATCCACCGGAGGAGGCCGCTTGAAGGTGGAGCCTGCCGATGGGTATTCCAGTGGCTGCTTTTCCTTTCGCTGGGCAGCCAGAGCGGTCATTTTGGCCCGGATCCTCACCGGGTCCTCCCGCTCCAGGGGAAGCAGGGAAACATTCTGCACCATCCGATCCTGAAGGCGGGTAAATATGCTGCGGCGATAAGAAAACTCACAAGCCCCGGCATCCAGCATCAATGTGTCGCCCGTCTCCACCATATAGCTGATCTTTTCCACTACCTGGGCCATCTCCCCGCCGTAGGCGCCGGCGTTCATACACACGGCGCCTCCAACCGTACCGGGAATCCCGGCAGCCCATTCCAGACCTGTAAAGCCTTGTTCCGCCATAAAATTGGCCAGCCGGGCCAGAGATACCCCGCTACCCACCACCAGCTTACGACCGCTGTAGGTAAAGTCTACCCATCCCAAGCGATCCAGGCCGCCGGTCTTAATGATATAGCCATCATAGCCCCGGTCGGCAACCAGCAGATTGGAACCGTTGCCCAGAAAGAAGGGGCGGATCCCCTGCCGGTATGCCGCATAGATCGCTTCCATAGCCTCCTCGTCTGTTTTGGGAAAGGCCATCAGGGCGGCGGGACCGCCCACCCGAAAGGAGGTATGCCTGTTCATGGGCTCATTCCGGCGCAGTTCCATGTGGGGCAATTTCTTCCGCAGCTTTTGCTCCAAAGCGTCCCAGTTTTTCATAGCAGTCCCTCCTTCCTGCCAGTGTATGCGCTTTACAGCGTTTTCTTGTATGCTTCCGCCCCGTCCAGCAACTCTCCCGCGCTGTCCAGCGCCGCCTGGGTCACATGGTCGCCGGAGGTGAGGCGGGCAAGTTCCGCTTTTCTTCTGGCACGGTCCAGCGTCTCTACCGCCGTATAAGTCCGCCCATTCTTCTCCCCCTTCTCCACGGAGAAGTGGACGTCCGCCATAGCGGCCAGCTGGGGAAGGTGGGTGACGCACAGGACCTGCTTATGTCGGGCTACCTCCGCCAGCTTCTCCGCCACCTTCTGGGCGGCCCGGCCGGAAACGCCGGTGTCCACCTCGTCAAAGACCAGGGTGCCCACATCGTCGTTCTCCGCCAGCACGTTTTTCAGCGCCAGCATGATCCGGGCCAACTCGCCTCCTGAGGCGATCTTCTGGATGGGCTTCAGATCCTCCCCCACGTTGGCGGACATAAGGAAGCGGACGGTATCCATGCCGTCAGCATTGAGCCCTGTCTCCCCCTGTACCGTCTCAAAGTCCGCCTGGAAGCGGACCCTGGGCATGTCCAGTTGGGCAAGCTCACTCTGTATGCGCTTCTCCAGGGACTTGCCCGCCTCCTTCCGCTCCTGGGAAAGGCTCCGGGCCAAGGCCTGGGCCTCCTTCAGGGCTTTGGAGCGCTCCTCCTCCAGCCGGAGAAGGGTGTCGTCCGCAAACTGAATCTCGTCCAACTCCTTTTGGCACCGGTCCAGATATTCCAGCATCTCCTCCACGGAATTTCCATACTTCTTTTTCAGCCGGTAGAGAAGATCCAGCCGTCCCTCCAGCTGGTCCAGTTCCCCCGGCTCAAACTCAAAACCGCCGGAGAGATCCCGGGCGGTGTCCGCCGCGTCCTGGGCCTGACAGCGGCAGTCGATAAGCCGCTCCCGCAACTCATCCAACTCTCCGCTCACGCCGGATACCGCTTCCAACGCCCGCTCGGCTTCCATCAGAAGGGCAACCGCCCCGGCGCTGTCCTCGTCCCCGGAAAGGGCGTAATGGGCCCCTTGGGCGGCTTCCGCCAGATCGGCGGCATTCCGAAGGATATCCCGGCGCTCGTTCAGGACCTCCTCCTCCCCCGCTGTCAACTCCGCACGTTCCAACTCCTGGATCTGATACTGAAGGGTGTCCACCCTTCTTGCCTTTTCGCTCTCGTCCATTTGCAGGGCGGAAATCTTTCTGTCCAGATCCGTCAGGGTCTCATAAGCCGCCCGGTAGGCCCCAAGAGATGCCTCGGTCTGGCCGAACCGGTCCAGATACTCCAGATGGCAATTCTCGTCCAAAAGCTGCTGACCGTCATGCTGGCCGTGGATATTGAGAAGCTGGCGGCCCAAAGCTTTCAGTTGGGCCACCGTCACCGGACGACCATTGACCCGGCAGAGATTCTTTCCGTCGGGCATGATCTCCCGCTGAAGGAGAAGTTCTCCGTTTTCATCGGGTACAAGACCATTCTCCGTCAGCCAGGAAAGAGCCGCCGCCCCGGTAAAGGCCCCCGATACCAGAGCGGACTTCGCCCCTGTACGGATCAGTTCCCGGCTGGTCCGTTCACCGGTAACGGCGCTCATGGCATCCACCACAATGGACTTGCCGGCGCCCGTCTCACCGGTAAGGGCGTTGAAGCCGGGCCCAAAAAGGATATCCGCCGATTCGATCACAGCGATATTTTCAATATGAAGAACGGATAGCATCGGATCACCCCATCCCAAAAGAAAATCAGCGAAGCATCTCCCGGATCTCCTTGCAGAATTCCACCGCGCCCTCGTTTGTCCGCATGATAAGGATAGCCGTATCGTCCCCTGAGAGGGAGCCTACAAGTTCCGGAAGGTCCATCCCGTCCATGGCGGCCCCCGCGGCGGAGGCTAAGCCCGGCATAGTCTTCAGCACCACAATGTTCTGGGCCACGTCAAAGGAGGTAACGCACTCCCGAAAAATGGTCCGCAGCTTGCCGGAAAAGTTCGCTGACTTATGATGGGAGACAACGTATTTATATAGCCCACCGTGGGAGAGTTCCTTCACCAAATGAAGTTGCTTGATGTCCCGG
>CANOHR010000069.1 GCA_947565875.1 uncultured Pseudoflavonifractor sp. | reverse complement strand
AGGAGGAGATGGCCCACGCCATGCTCTTTGTAAAGTATCTTCAGAATAATAATGTGGCGGTGGAGCTGAAGGCCATCGCCAAGCCCGACAAGGCCCTTACCGACACCATGACCATCCTGAAGGCGGGCCTGGAGCACGAGGAGTATGTGACGAGCCTTATCCACACCATCTATGACGCCGCCCAGGCGGTGAAGGATTTCCGCACCACCCAGTTCCTGGACTGGTTCGTGAAGGAGCAGGGAGAGGAGGAGACAAACGCCAACGATATGATCTCCAAGATGGAACTCTTCGGCGGCGACGCCAGGGCCCTGTACCTGCTGGACAGCGAGCTGAAGAGCCGGGTCTATTCCGCCCCCTCCCTGGTTCTGTAAGAAAGTATTCAAAAAAACAGCGTTCCGGCCAAAAAACCGGAACGCCGTTTTTTGTTCTGTTTTTGTTCAGCACACCTTCACAGTCCAGCCCTGCTCGTCGGGAAGGGTGCCCCACTGGATGCCCGTCAGGGTGTCGTAGAGCTTCTGGGTAAGAGAGCCGATCTTGCCGCCGCTGACGGTGATGTGCTTTCCCTCCCAGCCCATCTCACCGATGGGGGAGACCACAGCGGCGGTGCCGGTGCCCCAGGCCTCGTCCAGCTTGCCCGCCTCGGCGGCGTCAAAAAGCTCCTGGGCGGTGATGAGCCGCTCCTCCACCGGGATGCCCCAGCTGCGGATCAGCTCGATGCAGCTCTTCCGGGTGATGCCGGGAAGCACGGAGCCGGTGAGCTTGGGAGTGATGACGGTGCCGTCCACCTGGAACATCACGTTCATGGAGCCTACTTCCTCGATATACTTCCGCTCCACGCCGTCCAGCCAGAGGACCTGGGCGTAGCCCTTCTCCTCAGCCCGCTCCCCGGCCCGGATGGAGGCGGCGTAGTTGCCGCCGCACTTGGTATAGCCCGTGCCGCCCCGGACGGCCCGCACGTCCTCGTCCTCCACATAGATCTTCACCGGGTTGATGCCCTCCTTGTAGTAGGCACCCACCGGGCAGCAGATCACGGCGAAGAGATAGGTGTGGGAGGCGTGGACCCCCAGGGTGGGGTCGGTGGCGATGATGAAGGGCCGGATATAGAGGCTGGTCCCCGGCTCGGAGGGGACCCAGTCCGCCTCCAGCTTCACCAGCTGCTTGATGGCCTCCACCACCGTCTCCGGGTCGATGGGGGGAATGCAAAGCCGCTCGCAGGAGGACTGGAGCCGCAGAGCGTTCTCCATGGGCCGGAACAGCTGCACTCCGCCGTCGGGAGTGCGGTAGGCCTTCATGCCCTCAAAGACCTCCTGGGCGTAGTGAAGCACCATGGCGCTGGGATCCAGTTCAAAAGGTCCGTAGGGAACAATGCGTCCATCGTGCCAAAGCTTGTCGGGGGTATAGTTCATGACAAACATATGGTCGGTAAAGCTCCGGCCAAAGACCAGAGTCTTGGGATCGGGCTTCGGTTTCAGGGTCTTGGCACGGGTGATGGGAAAATCCTGCATGATAACGGCCTCCTTACAGGTCTTGATTTGGTTCGATTATACTCCCCTTTTTTTCCCTTCGCAAGGGGAAATTGCCCTGTGGGGATTTCCCTCTTGCAAATTCTTTTTCTATGTGATATCATATCCCACATCATGAAAGCGCAAAGGATCGGTGAGACCAAGTGGACGAACCTCCGCCCAGTCCCAATTATTTTTATATGTTGTCATCCCGAGGACAGTCTTACCATAGGGTAGGACTGTCCTTTTGCGCGTGTTTCCTATTATGAGAAAGAGAGTGTGAAGTTCTCCCTATGGACAGTGCCAGTATTACCATGACCGTTGCCATCCTTCTTTTGGTGGCCTCCAGCGCCTTTTTCTCCGCCACCGAGACCGCCTTTACATCCCTGAACCGGGTCCGCATGAAGGCCCGGGCCGATGGGGGGGACCGCCGGGCCGGACGGACCCTCAGCCTGGCGGAGGACTATGACAGGCTCCTCACCACCATCCTCATCGGCAACAACGTGGTGAATATCGCGGCGACCACCATCTCCACCGCCCTCTTTACCCATCTGCTGGGCTCCTATGGTCCGGTGGTGTCCACCGTAGCCCTCACCGTCATTATTCTGATCTTTGGCGAGGTCTCCCCTAAGAGCCTTGCCAAGGAGCGGAGCGAGAGCTTTGCCATGTTTGCCGCTCCCATCATGCGCCTTCTTATGGTCCTCTTTACCCCCATGGCCTGGCTCTTCTCCCAGTGGAAAAAGCTTCTCTCCATTCTTTTCCCACCGAAGCAGGGGGAGGGGATCACCGAGGAGGAGCTGGTGACCATGGTGGAGCAGGCTGAGACGGAAGGGGGACTGGATGAGCATGAGAGCGAACTCATCCGCTCCGCCATCGAGTTTGGGGACATGGAGGTCCAGGAGATCCTGACCCCCCGGGTGGATATTACCGCCGTGGAGGATACCGCCACCATGGAGGATATCGCCGCCGTCTTTGCCGAGAGCGGCTATTCCCGTCTGCCCGTCTACCATGAGGATATGGACGACATTTTGGGGGTCATCCACGAGAAGGATTTCCACATTGCCCGCTACCGGGGCCAGACCGACCCCGCCGCCCTCATCACCCCCATTCTTTACACCACGGGGAATACCAAGATATCCGACCTCATGCGCATTCTTCAGCGGAAGAAGGCCCATATGGTGGTGGTCGTGGATGAGTACGGGGGCACCGAGGGCCTTTGTACCCTGGAAGACATCGTGGAGGAACTGGTGGGAGAGATCTGGGACGAACACGACGAGGTCATCGAGGAGTTTAAAAAGCAGCCCGACGGTAGCTACCTCATCGCCTGCCACGCCGCCCTCTCCGATCTTTACGACCTCTTCGCCCTCACCGGGGAGTGCGAGGCCAACACCGTCTCCGGCTGGGTCATGGAGCAGATCGGGAGAGTCCCCGAGGAGGGGGACCGGTTCCAGTCCGACGGCCTGGACGTGACGGTAACGAAGGTGGACCACCGGAGAGTATTGGAGATCCAGGTGGTGGTCCTGGAAAAAGAAGAGGAAGAATAACAAAACGTCCCGCCGCCGAAGAAATTTCGGCGGCGGGGCTTTATTCTTTCAGTTCTTCAAAATCGGAGGCCGGGTGCTTGCAGATGGGGCAGATGAAGTCCTCCGGCAGAAATTCTCCCTCGTAGATATATCCGCATACCCTGCATACCCAGCGCTTTTTTTCACTGGGCGCTTTGGGAGCCTGGGGCTTGGGCTTGATGTGGGCGTGGTAGTAGGCGTAGGTGAGGCTGGGAGCCCTGGAGAGCATGTCCCCGTCCGTCACATCGGCCAGAAAGAGGGTGTGGGTCCCCAGGTCGGTTTGGGAGACTACCTTGCAGCTGATCCAGGCGTTGGTCCCCTCCGTTACATAGAGGATCCCGTTGTCTCCCCGCTTTGCCCCGTCAAAGCCGGAAAATTTGTCCACCTTCCGCCCCGACTGGAAGCCAAAGCGGCGGAACAGGTCAAAGCCCGCCTCCTCTGAGAGGATGGAGACGGTAAAGTCCCCCGTGGCGGCGATCATATCGTGGGTCAGGTTGCCCTTGTCTACCGCCACGGTGACCCGGTTGGGGGTGATGGTGACCTGTCCCACCGTGTTGATGATACAGCCGTTATCCTGCTTTCCCTGCCGGGCGGTCAGGACAAACAGCCCATAGCTTAGGGCGTACATGGCATTCTCGTTTTTCATAGGCCCGCGCCTCCTTTTCTGTTCCCTGCCAGTTTCCCCCTTTTTCCATAAAAAAACCGCCGGGATATTCTCCCAGCGGCTTTTTCATATGCTTATTTGATCTCCATGCTCTCCACTTCCGCCTTCAGCATTTCGGCAAAGGCATCCAGGCTCATGGCCCCCAGATCCTCGCCGCTGCGGTGGCGGACGGAGACGGTCTTATTTTCGATGTCCCGGTCGCCCATGACCAGCATGTAGGGGGCCTTCTGAAGGGTGGCCTCCCGGATCTTCTTGCCGATCTTCTCGTTTCGGTCGTCCACCTCGCAGCGGAAGCCAAACTCATCCAGCCTGGCGGCAACCTCCCTGGCGTAGCTGTCGGCCCGGTCGGTGACGGTGAGGAGCTTCACCTGCACGGGGGCGAGCCAGGCGGGGAAGGCCCCGGCAAAGTGTTCGGTGATGACGCCGATGAACCGCTCGATGGAGCCCAGCACCACCCGGTGGATCATGACGGGACGGTGCTTCTGTCCATCCTCTCCCACGTACTCCAGTTCAAACCGCTCGGGGAGTTGGGAGTCCAGCTGAATGGTGCCGCACTGCCAGGTCCGGCCCAGGGAGTCGGCCAGATGGAAGTCCAGCTTGGGGCCGTAGAAGGCGCCGTCCCCCTCGTTGATGACAAAGTCCTTGCCCATGGCGGTGATGGCCTGCTTCAGGATATCCTGGTTGCGCTCCCACTCCTCCACGGTGCCGATGTGATCCTCGGGCATGGTGGACAGCTCGATGGTGTAGCTCAGGCCGAAGGTGGAGTAGACCTCGTCAAACAGCCGCACCGTCTCCTGAATCACGTCCTGCATCTGCTCACGGGTCATGAAGACATGGGCGTCGTCCTGGTTGAAGCAGCGCACCCGGAACAGGCCGTGGAGGGCGCCGGACAGCTCGTGGCGGTGGACCAGGCCGATCTCCCCCACCCGCAGGGGCAGGTCCCGGTAGGAGTGGGGCTCGCTGGCGTAGACCAGCATACCGCCGGGGCAGTTCATGGGCTTGACGGCGAAGTCCACGTCGTCGATGACGGTGGTATACATGTTGTTCTTGTAGTGGTCCCAGTGGCCGGAGCGCTCCCACAGCTGACGGTTGAGCATGATGGGGGTGGAGATCTCCACATAGCCGTACTTCTTGTGGACCTTCCGCCAGTAGTCCAGAAGAGTGTTTTTCAGGGTCATGCCCTTGGGAAGGAAGAAGGGGAAGCCGGGGCCCTCGTCCCGGAGCATGAACAATCCCAGCTCCTTACCCAGCCGCCGGTGGTCCCGCTTCTTGGCCTCCTCGATCCTGGCCAGATACTCGTCCAGCTCCTCCTTTTTGGGGAAGGCAATGCCATAGATCCGCTGAAGGGTCTCCCGGCTGGAATCCCCCCGCCAGTAGGCGGCGTTGCAGGCGGTGAGCTTCAGGGCGTTGCCCTTGATCCGCCCGGTGGAGTCCAGGTGGGGCCCGGCGCACAGGTCGGTGAACTCCCCCTGCTTGTAGAAGGAGATGTGAGCGTCCTCGGGAAGGTCGTTGATGAGTTCCACCTTATACTTCTCATCCTTCTCCTCCATAAATTTGAGAGCCTCCGGCCGGGGGAGCTCAAACCGCTCCAGCTTCAGCTTCTCCTTGCAGATCTTCCGCATCTCCGCCTCAATTTGCTCCAGATGCTCGGGGGTGAAGGCGAAGGGGGCGTCCATATCGTAGTACCAGCCCTCGTCGATGGAGGGGCCGATGGCCAGCTTTACCTCGGGCCAAAGGCGCTTGACGGCCTGGGCCATGACGTGAGAGCAGGTGTGCCAGTAGGTCTTGCGGTATTCGGGATTTTCAAAGGTGTAGAGATTTTCTTCTGCCATGATGGGGATACCTCCTTGTGTTCCGGGCGGGTTTGGAACCCGCCCCTACATGATCCGGGTGGTTTTAAAACCCGCCGGCATAGTATGTGTGGGGCACGACGACCCGGCGTGCCCACCTCTTCTTTGGGGGCAAAACAAAACGCTTCACCCCTGAGTGTGTCAGGGGTGAAGCGTTTTCATACGCTCCACGGTTCCACCCTGCTTACGGCCCAAGGCCGTCGCTCGTGACCTCTGTAACGGGAGGGCCCGGTCCATTCCTCATGGACGGCTCGGGAGTGGTACGGCCGCCGCTTCTCCGTAAGGCCCTTTCAGCATAGAGGCCTCTCTCTGGACGGGACGGGCGGTTTCTTCTCCGTCAGCGCCTGCTTGACAAAGGAAGTGTATCACCGGAAGGAGGAAATGTCAAGGCTCATCCTCGGAAGAGAGCAGTTCATCGGCGGTGACGCCCAAAACCTTGGCAAAGGCCTTCAGTTCTACATCAATAATAAACCTCTCTCCGCTCTCTATTTGCTGGATGGCGTTCTTTTCAATTTCCAATCCTTCCAATTGCAGTTTGGCGGCCAGCTTTTTCTGAGATATCTTTCCGGGTAGAGCTATTCTTAGTTTGGCGATCTTTTTCCCGGAAATATTTAGTTTTCCGTCAGGAGCCTTAT
>CANOHR010000068.1 GCA_947565875.1 uncultured Pseudoflavonifractor sp. | reverse complement strand
ATACTAAGGCCATAGGTTCGAGAGGTGAGAAAAATGCCGGAAACGTCGATCGTAGTCAAGGCGGAGGACCGATACTCCCCCGCAGTAAAAAAGATGGCGTCCACCACAAAGGCCTTTTCCAAGGACACGGAGGAGATGGAGAAAAAGCTGACCACTTTGAGCAAAAAGCGGTTCGACCTGCGGATGGATCTGGAGAAGGCAAAAAAGGAACTGAAGGACGCGGAAAAGCAGTTTCAGGCCACGGGAGACGCTGCGGACCGCATGACAGCACAGGGAAAACAGGCCAACTTTGACGCCCTGCAAAAACAGCTTCGGGATTTGAACAAGGAGGCCAAGCAGGTCGAGAAGGGACTGGACTCTGTGGGGGGCACCGCCCGGAAGCTGGACAATCAGGGCTTCGGAAGTGCAATTATGAAAAGCGGGATGGGAAAAATGTGGGGCGATGCGATGGGGCAGATGGGAAATACTCTGCTGAGCAGCGCAATCGGAGAGCCTACCGCCCGGCTGGCGTCCGGGATCCTGTCCGGGGCCATCACCGGGGCAGGAATGGGTATGGCGGCAGGGTCTATCCTTGGTCTTCCAGGTGCCGCAGTGGGTGCCGCAGTGGGAGGGGTTTCTGGGCTTGTTTCCGGGGCTGCCCAGATATTTCAGGCTCGTGATGACGCCTTTCAATCCTATGTGCAGACCGCTGTAGAGGACCAATACTCCCAGCGGGAGAGCGATATTTCCTCCGGTTCCAGCATTGCGGCCCAAAGGGAGAAGGACCAGATTTCCTTTTCCACCCTGTTTGGCGATGAGAAAACGGCCAAGGGGTATTTGAGCGACCTGGTGGGCATGGCCAACACCACCCCCTTTCTCTACGATGACCTGACCGCTATGAGCAAGACGCTGGCCACCTACGGCTATGGGGCGAACGGCATTCTTCCCGTACTTCAGACCATCGGGGATACGGGGGCGGCGCTGGGCATGGGGACCAGCGACATGTCCATGGTGGCTACCGCCCTGGGCCGGATGAAGTCCAGCAATAAGACCACCCTGGAGTACCTGAACATCCTCAACGACCGGGGGATCGGGGCGGTGGGTATGCTGGCGGACTACTACCAGGTGGACCAGGGGGAGATCTACGACCGGATCTCCAAGGGGAAGATCGCCGGTACCGAGGCGGTGGAGATCATCCTTCAAGCGCTGACGGAGAAATTCTCCGGCTCCATGCTGGAGCAGTCTAAGACTTTTTCGGGACTGACCTCTACGTTGGAGGGCATGAGCCAGGAGCAGCAGAACGCCTATGGAGAGGGCTACAATGGGGCCAGGAAGAAGGGGTTATCGGATCAGATCTCTTTCCTCTCCGGGGAGAGCGGGGAGCAGATGGAGGAAGCCAACAGGGCCATCGGTGCCTGGTATGCCTCTCTGGAAAACGAGAAGGAACGGCTGATCCGGGAAGCTCAGAAGGAGGTCCTGGAGTCGGACGCATACAAGGAGGCCATGGCCGCCGGGACGGATGAGGGATACGCGAAGGCGGGAAGACTCCTGATGGAGGCCAAGATCAAGGCCCAGAACGAGTACAACGCCAGTGAAGGGGCGCAGCTGCTGAAGGAATCGGAGATGGATCTGATCCGGGACGTCCGGGCGGATACGGCAGTCAAGGATGAATACTGGGACGCCGGGTATGAACTGGGACAGGAGTTCTCCAAAGGGATAATGGACGGGCTTTACTGGAATAAGGTGCAAAGCTATATAACGGACCCGCATGCAGTCTTTGAATATGAGCCTGGGTCTACTTACCTTACCGGCGGTTCAGCCCCGTCTGTTACCGGGCCGGGGAGAGTTCCGGGGTCCTCTTACCTGACAGGCGGCTATGCCTACGGTCTGGAGCGGGTGCCTTACGACAACTTCCCCGCCCTCCTCCATGAGGGGGAGCGGGTGCTGACGGCCTCCCAGGCGAGAGGGTTGGACCGGGGCGGTGGAGGGGTCCACGTGGAGATCGGCTCTGTCACCTTCGGCGCGTCGGTATCCGACCCGGAGGAGGCGGCGGAACTCTTCGCCCGGAAGCTGACCCGGGAGCTTATGCTGGCAAGGCCGGATCAATAGGGCCGGAACAGGAGGAGCCTATGGAGCAGGCGAGACGGTTTATCTTCAAAAATACGCGGACGGAAGAGGTCTTTCTCCTGCCGGTGACGCCGGCGGGGTATCAGATCTCCCATGGACGGAGGGCCGTGCAGGTGGATATGCACGGCACGGGGACGGTCAATCTGCCGGGGGAGCCCATTTTGATGGATGAGACCATAGAGTGCTTTTTCCCGGCGAGGGCGTATGCCTTTGCCCAGAGATCGGCGCCCACGGATCCCTTTGTGCCCCTGGAGACCTTGGAGAAGTGGAGCGACGCCGGGGATCCGGTCCGGTTCATCGTCTCGGATACGCCGGTAAACGCCCTGGTGCTGCTGGATCCCATTACATACGGGGAGCGGGACGGCACAAGGGATCTCTATGTGACCATCCCCATGCGGGGATACCGGCTCCTGGCGGCCCCGGAGACCGAGCTGGAGGGCACAGGCAACGCCGCCCGAGCGGTGGAGACGGAGCCGACTCACGCTGCCACCTATGTGGTGCAGCGGGGGGATACTCTCTCCGCCATTGCCAAGTGGATCTATGGGGACGCCGGCCTGTACGGCAAGCTGGCGGCGGCCAACGGGATCGCCAACCCCAATTTGATCCGGGTGGGGCAGGTGCTTCAGCTGCCCGATGTGGAGGCCCTGCCGGCGGCGGGGAGTCCATCCCGCGCCGCGCAGGTGGTCAAAAAGGTCAAGACGGACTGGGTGGCCACCGGGAATAACCGGGGCGCGTGGAAGGTGCAGCTGGCTAAGGAGGACGCAAAGGAAGCGTGGACGTCGAAAATCATTCCCACGGACCGGATCGTAAGCGTTATGGACTACTTCAGGTGACGGATATGGAAGAAACGATCAAGCTGCTGATCCGGCACGGGAATACAGTCTATGACGCCACGGATATGTGCGGCTCCATTACCAACGCCGGCAGCTACAACAGCGTGGCCAGGACGTTGGACTTTGCCCTTTTATCGCCCCGGTATGACAAGCGCCAGCCTGCGGTACCGGCGGCCATTGGGGATCATGTGCAGTTTTTTGTGGGGGCGGACCTGCAATTTGACGGGTACATATTTACCCTTGACCGGGACAGCGGCGGTGAAACGGTGGACGTGGGCTGCTTTGACCGGGGGATCTACCTCAAGCGAAACGAGGCGGCTTACCGCTTTACCGGCAAGACGCCGGAGGATATTACAAGACAGGTTTGCCGGGATTTTGGGATACCGGTGGGTACGTTGGCGGAGACCGGCGTGCCCATTCGGCGCAATTTTCCCGGCGTATCTCTCTATCAGATCATCCAGACGGCCTACACCCTGGCGGCGGAGCGGACAGGGGAGCGGTATATGATCCGGTTCCGGGGCTCGGAACTGGATGTGATCGTCCGGGAGCGGCAAGGGGCGACGGCGGTGGTGGCACCCGGGTCCAACCTGCTGACGGCCACGGTGCGGGAAAGCGGGGAGCAGCTGGTAAGTCAGGTGGCCATCTACGACGCCAACGGGGCGCTGATCCGGCTGCGGAAGAATGAGGACGCCATCGCCCTGTGTGGAGTCATGCAGAGGTATCTGAAGACGGCCAAGGACAAGGACGTGGACGCCGAGGCGGCGGCTATTCTGGAGGACAACGATATCCGGAGGACTATCACGGTAGAGGCTCTGGGCAACCACAAGCTGATGGCCGGCGGGAACGTGATCGTCCGGGAGCCGGTGACGGGGCTCTACGGCCTCTATTGGATCGACAGCGATACCCAGACCTGGAAGGGCGGCGTACACAGGACAAAGCTGGGGCTGAATCTGAAAAAGATCATGGACAAGGTGAGCGCGGGAAGGGAGCTGGGTAAATGAGCGAGGCGATGGAGGCGTTGGCCAGGGCCTTGAGCGGGAGAAAGGGCGGCGAGGCCCTGGTCATGGGGAAGGTCCTGTCCAGGCGGCCCCTCCGGGTGCTGGCGGAGGGAAACGCCCAGGACCGGGACAGCCTGCTGGCCAGCCACAGCATCGACCCACTGGAGCTGGAGCCCGGCGACCAGGTGGTCCTGTGGCCCATCGAGGACCACCAGCGCTATGTGATCCTGACAAAGGTGGTGAGCCTATGAGCGAGAGCTTATTTCCCGTGACTGGAGAGACAACGGTGTCCAATTTGGACACCGGGCTTCCTCTTGCCAGGGAGGTAGCCTGGGACTTTGAGGGGGACAAGCCCCTTTTCCAGCGGGGGGAGCCGGTGGTCGTGACTGGGCTGGAGGCGGTGATGGTGTGGGTATGGAACGCCCTGAAGACGGAGCGGTTTCGCTACCGGCACCATTCCCGCTCCTATGGAAATGAGATGGAGCGGCTCATGGGGCAGACCTTTACCGGGGACCTGAAGCGCGCCGAGGCGGCCCGGTATTTTCGGGAGGCGCTGGAGCCAAACCCTTACATCACCGGAGTGGAGGGAATCACGGCGGAGCTGGAGGGGGACGTGCTGACGGTGACGGGCACGGTAAGGACGATATATGGAGACAGGGAGGTGAGCGTCCATGTTTGAGGATCGAACGCCGGAGAATATCCGCTCTGAGGTGTTGTCGGCCATGGAGGACCGGGTACAGACCCGGGAGGGCAGTTTTGCCGCCGAGATGGCGGGGCCTATGGCGGTGGAGGCGTCTATGATCTATGAGGCAATCAAGGCCATGATCCCCGCCTTTTACGTGGATGAGGACAGCGGAGGCTTTATCGACGTGGCGGCTTCCCGGTACGGGATCTACCGCAAGGAGGGCACCAGGGCGGCGGCTGCGATCCGGCTGACAGGCCGGGCCAATATGACTGTGGCTGCCGGGACCGTATTTCTGACGGAGGACGGGCTGGAGTTTGCCCTGCAAGAGCCGGTGACGCTGAATGTGGATGGAGCAGGGGAGGGGTTACTGACCGCCGTGGCGGTGGGAGACGCCTACAATGTACCGGAGGGGGCCATTACCCAGATGGTCACGACCCTGACGGGACTGGAGAGCTGGACCTCCGGAGCGGCCACCGGCGGGACCGATCCGGAAACGGACCGGGACCTGGTGGGGCGGCTTTACGACTACTGGCGGAAGCCCTCCACCTCGGGAAACGTGTACGACTACGAGAAGTGGGCCCTGGAGGTGAACGGGGTGGGAGCCGCCAAGGTATTCCCTCTCTGGAACGGACCGGGGACGGTGAAGGTGCTGCTGGCGGGACCGGAGCGCCGGCCGGTGGATGAGAGCGTGGTTGCCGCAGCCCACAGTCATATTGAGGAGCTACGGCCCATTGGAGCCACGGTGACGGTAGAGAGCGCCGGAGGGGTGCCGATCAACGTATCTGCAACGCTGACGCTGGATGGCTCGGTCTCTCTTGCGGACATAAAGACGCGCTTTGCGGCCAAGCTGGATGACTATCTGCAGAGCGTGGCCTTTGACAGCTACACGGTGCTGTTTAACCGGATCGCCTTCCTTCTGCTGGACATTGGCGGCGTCACCGATTATGCGGCCCTGACCGTCAACGGTGGGACAAGCAATGTGGCCATCCCGGCGGACAAGGTGCCGGTGGCGGGGGCGGTGACCATCGGATGAAGCTGCTGGACTATTTGCGCCCGGCATTGCGGGAAAGTCCAGAGGTGCAGGCCATTCAGGATGGGCTTCAGGTGATGGTGGACGACCTTTGGAATGCTGTATCCAGCTGTGCGGCCCAGCTGGACGTGGAGACGGCCACGTGGGGGCTCAGCATCTGGGAGGAGGCCCTGGGGCTCCCGGTGGAGGTGGAGCGTCCTCTGGCCTTCCGCCGGAGCCGGATCATTGCCAAGCTTCGGGGGCAGGGCACCACCACCGTGACGGCCATCCAAAATGTGGCCGCCAGCTTCTCGAATGGGGAGGTGGAGGTGACCGAGATCCCGGAGGAGTACCGGATCAAGATCCATTTTGTGGGGGCCATAGGTCTGCCTCCCAACTTGGCCGACCTGAAGGCGGCCATTGCGGAGATCATACCGGCACACCTGGGGGTGGGGTATGAGTCCACCCTGAAAACCTGGGACGATATAAAAGCCTTGTCTATGACCTGGGATAGTGCGGGAGCCATGACCTGGGAGGAATTGAGAGGAGGGAGACTGATTCATTGCTTGGCAAGTAACAATGGTTCCTGCAATTATTGTGGG
>CANOHR010000067.1 GCA_947565875.1 uncultured Pseudoflavonifractor sp. | reverse complement strand
TAAACTTTTTTATTTTACACTTGCTATTATAAAGTAAATGCTATATAATAGGACGTAGGAGGTGATTAAGCATGACAACCGAACAGAAAATCAAGATGGCGTTATCTTATACTGGGATCAGTCAAGCAGAATTGGCTCGAGAGCTTGGAACCAGTCCGTCTAATCTCAACCAGAAGGTCAAGCGAAACACTCTTACCAAAGAGGAATTGGAGCAGATCGCCGCCGTCCTCGGCTGCACCTGGCGGGCTGAATTTGTGTTCGATGATGGGACGGTGATCTAAGTAGGGGCGCACATTGTGCGCCCGCCTCAATGCCATCGTCGTCCGATATGTAATTGCCAAGGTGCAAACCTGGAGGTCAGCCCTGTTCCGGGCTGTCCTCCTTTTTTTCGTCCTCCCGGGGCGCCGCCCTTCCGCCGCTCCCCTTCCTGGCCCTCTCCCGGCTTAACTCCGGCCATGCCGACAGGGGCACATAGTTCAAACTGGCCCGGTGGGTATCCCCTCCCGGCACCTCCGGCATATCCTCCAGGGCCAGCACGTCGTTGACGGAGAAGACCCCCTCCTGGAGCATGGCCTTGTACCATTCCCTCCGGGAGGCTGTGTCGCCGCGATATTCCGCCATCATATTGATCTGGAGCCACAGCCCTTTGGCCCGCTCGGAGGCGGTCAGCAGCTTCCGGCTCAGTTCCTCCTCCCACTGCACCACCGTGGGGTGGAGGCAATATTTCGCGAACTCCGTGGAGTTGGCCGCGTTGCTCTCATAGGACTCCTTCCCCGCCATCAGAAGGTGGAGGGGGACCCCCGTAAACCTACTTATATCCGCCACGCTCACCGTCTTGGCCTCGATAAACTGGGCGTCGGCCAGGCTCATGGAGATGGGCTTATACTCCAGGGAGTTGTCCAGCACCGCCACCCGGAACTGGTTCCCCGGCCCCCGGTGGACCCTCTCCCACTCGTACCGGATATAGTCCTGATAGGATCCGGTCGTGCCGTCGGGCAGCTTCACCCCCTGCTTGGCCGACAGATCCGTCTGGGTGGTCAAAACTCCTCCTGGACGTCCACCATTCATGTAGACGTCCCCCTCGTACCGGTCCCGGCTCTGGGCCACCCGCAGGGTGAGGGCCGCCTGACTCAGCAGGGACCGCCCCCGGATGCCGTCTGTGGATAGGCCCTTCAGGTGGATCATATCCGCCGGGTCCAGCCGGTAAAGCTCCCTTGTCTTGGGATCCTGGGCCATATACCACAGCTTCCCCGTCCCCGGCTCTATGGTAGGCTCGCAGGTCCCCGGCGGCAAAGGCAGCAGCTCCGCCGGCCGGCCGTGCCGGTCCCGGTACAGGTAAATGTAGGCGTTTCCCAGCACCAGCCTCTGATATTCGACAAGCTTCTTGAAAATCAGGGGGGACATGGCCTCGTTGGGGGTCTCCCACAGTACCCGCCCCAGGTAGTGGTCCTCCACCTTCCGCCGGGTGGTCAGGTCCTTCACCTGGATGGGCAGCCGCCCGATGGAGTCCGAGCGCAGATCCACCGCCCGGTAAAAGGCGGAGATCTTCAACGCCTCCTCCGCGCTCATAGGCCCCTCCCGGCTCCCTCCGCCCCCGAACCAGCCTCCCGGACTCTCCCAGCTCAGCTCCTCCTGAAGGGCCGTCATGGCCTTCCGCAGTGAGATCATTCCTTCCCCTCCCCGCCGGACCGGTCAATGAGCCAGGCCCCTAAAAGGCACCCCGCCCCCAGCACGGCCACCCCGCCCGGCAGGCTCAAAAGCCCCGCCGCCAGGCTGAGAAGCCCCGTCCCCAGCCAATAGAGGCTGTCCACCAAAGTCCACCCCGGTCCCTTTTTGTCCATTTCCGTCCTCTCCCTTCCCGGTGTCCAAATTGGACACCGTCACAGATGGAACGTCCCCTTCTCGATCTGCTCCGCCAGGTCGGGGGTCTGCTCATCCATCATGGCCGCCATCCTGGCGTTGATCCAGGCTACCGCCACGTCGATCCGTCCCTTGGACAGGTTCTTCATGGGCTTCATGTTCTCGTTCCCGTCCACCCGGCAGCGCACATTGCCAAAGGACCATCTGGCACAGGTGTTATGCTCGTGGAGCATCTCATGGTCCCGGATCTCCTTCTCCATCGCCTTCATGGGCGGGGACATATTCTTCATATCCTGGGGACACTGGGCCAACTTGATAGGAGCTCTCCCCTTCTCCGGCTGTCCCGCCGACAGTCTGGGTACCAGCGTCCAGCTTAGGGCCGGATCATACCCCACCAGCCGCAGGTCGTACTGGTCCGCCGCCTGATAGATGGCCTCCTCCACCATGGAGTAGTCCACCGTCTCCCCCGGGCACAGCGTCAAGAATCCCGCCCTGGCCCAGTCCCGGTAGGGCACATGGTCCCGCTTCTCCGCCTCTCCTGTTCCCTCCTCCGGACGCCAGATCCCCCAGAAGAGGGCTACCCATTTCTCCAGTCCCTCCTGGGGCGGAAACAGCAGCACAAAGGCAGTCAAGTCAGTGGTCTTGGACAGGTCCAACCCTCCATAACACTTTTTGCCCTGAAGCCGCTCCCGAAGTTCCAGCCGTTGGCGGCGCTTTACCCCTTTCTGTCCCGGCGGAAGCTCATAAGGCCACTGGGTCTTGTCATATACACCCAGAGGGACCCACGAAACGGACTTCGTCGCGATCCACTGATTGAGCCGCAGCCAGCGGAATAACCGCTCATCCGCCTCATTTTGCTTTGCCGCCCTGGCGTCCGCCCGGAAATCCCGCAGCCGCAGGTTATGGCCTAGGCCCGGATTACACCGGTGCCACAGTTCCTCATCGTAGATATCCAGCTCGGCGATCCGGTCCGGGTCGTCTCCGGTGAGGGCCGATATCCCATACATCACCGGATACCAGGCCGGATCGTCCCCGTCTGTCTCAGACTCCGGCTCCCCCCGGCGCCAGGCCAGGATCCTCCGGCATTTCTCATGGATCTCCCATCCAATGCTTCCCCGGTCCGGGTCATCCCCCGCCGTAGTCAGTACCAGTACCACCTGCTGCCGCCGACCGGCGTTGGATCCCGCCGTCAGCACGTCCCACAGTTCCCGGTTCGGTTGAGCGTGGAGTTCGTCAAACAAGATCGCGGAGAAGGAAAAACCGTGCTTGCTCTTGGCCTCCGAGGAGTAGACCTTCATCACGCCGCCATACTTGGTATGAATCTCCCGCCGGCTGTCTCTGGCCCAGGCTATGGGTTCCCGCCCTTCTCCCAGGCAGGAGTGTTCCACCATGTACTTGGCCGCCTTGTAAATGATATCGGCATTGGTCTTGTCGGCGGCGAAAATTCCCACGTTGGGTAGCGTCTCCCCGTCCCAAAGCAGATGATACAGCCCCAGCGCCGCTGCCAGCTCCGACTTGCCGTTTTTCTTGGGGATCTCCTCATAGCCAAAGCGGCGGTACCGGACCCAGCGCCCGTCCTCATCCTGTACTTGCAGTCCATAAAAATTCCGAATAAAGTCCAGCTCCCAGGGAAGCAGCTCAAAGGGCTTTCCGGCCCACTCGTTCTGCCCAAAGGGCAGCAGGGCGATAAAGTCCAAAACGTCCTGGACCGCCTGCTCGTCATACCGGAGCTCCGAGCCATCATCCGGCTTTGGGACCTGAAGGAAGGGCGTCAGGAAGATCAGCTCAGGCACGATTCTGCCTCTCCCTCATCATCCGCTCAAAGGCATTCTCCTCCGTATCCTTCGGCTGCGGGATCACCAG
The DNA here is from genome assembly GCA_947565875.1 of uncultured Pseudoflavonifractor sp. Taxonomy (GTDB): domain Bacteria; phylum Bacillota; class Clostridia; order Oscillospirales; family Oscillospiraceae; genus Vermiculatibacterium. Next base: position 2,535 of record CANOHR010000067.1, on the reverse strand, counting down.
CTTGCACCGGCTGGTAATGGTCAGACCCAGATCGCCGGCACACTCCCGACACTGACTGAAATACCGTCCCTGTACCGACGCCCACTTGACAGCTTCGGAGGATCCGCCCGTGCTGACGGCCTCCTGGATACAGGATGTGGCCTTCATATAGATCTGATGGGCGATCAGATATCTGGCCAGGGTGTCCCTGTCCAGCTTGGAGAAGATCCCAAGGGCCAGCAGCTGACGGCTTATGCTGCCAAACGGCTTCCGCAGATCCGTAGGAAGCCAATCCGGCGGCGTCACGCTCTTTTGCTCACGGGTCTTGACCTCACCGCGTTCCTTCTCAGCCTTCTCCTTCTGGCTCAGATGACTTTTCCCCTTGGCCTCCAGTAGCTTCAGCGGTTCTTTCCTTCTCGGCATCTCTGCCCCTCCTTCCCCTCAGTTTCCTCCCAGCCCCCAGTTCACCCCCGGCTTGACCATTTCCCCGAAAACGGAAAAAATCCCCCACGGAGGGGCCATTGCGGTCTTCTGCCCACCCCAGGAAACTTTTTGGGGGTGGGGGGGTAGTCGCGCGGGCGTATTTTGAAACACACGCCCGAGCGTTCTTGTTCATCCGGCTATTTTCGCCGCTTATTTTTTTGCATTTCGGCCCAGGTTTTGGCCGAATGGCAGGAATGGCACAGCGACTCCAGGTTACCTGGATCCAGAAACAGTTCCAAGTCTCCCCGATGAGGCTGAACGTGGTCCACGTCGGTAGCCCTGACCCGGTATCCCAGCTTGGCGCACTCCCGGCAGAAGGGCTCCCGGAGGAGTTGTTCCGGCCGCAGGATGTCAGTCCAAAGCTTTGTGTTATATAGCTTGTGCCACTGTTTGGCCTGGTCGCTCCGCATGTCGGGCCGGCTGTTCTTCGGCGCATGCTCAGGGCACCAGCCGGCAGTTGACAGGCGGAAGCACCCAGGGTGTCGGCAGGGGCGAAGCGGTTTGCTCGCCATGGGCTATCACCTCCAGGATCTGAGCAAAACAAAAAGCCTGAGCCAACACAGCCGCAGTTGCGGTTGGATGGCTCAGGCTCAAGGGCTCAGGCTCAAATCGATATTGAGAGCTTGCTCTCGTTTGCAATGCCGGCAGAAGACGAAGGCGTTGACCTTGCCGTCCGGCGGAAGGCGGAGGAGTTTCATCTGACCGCATCTGGGGCAGAGTACCCATCCGTCCTTTGTGACCAGTTTATCAGGTTTGATTGACATTTGCAACCCCCTATCTCAAAACGTGCACAAATAACCACCCTGTTACAAGATAGTTCGCGCGCGCACGCGCGCGTTACTTAACTAGGGCTGAGGCTCGATCCAGGCGCCGTAGCTGTAGGCGCCGAACTGGTTGGTCACCGCCTTGCTGCGGCTCCAGGGTACCTGGTCCGGGATCTCGATGGCGCCGCTGGGATCCATCCAGCGCTCCGGCACTGGTGCCTTAGCCCGCAGGCTTTTGGAGCAGCCCCAAGGGTGGCGGCCGATGGGGATGACTACCCCATCGGTCCGCTCCTTGTGGAAGTACTCCGCCAGGCGGCGGAAGCCTCCGTCATACTCCTTGCGGTAGATCCCCGTGGCGGGATCCCGGCGGATCTTGGTCTTAAGCACCGGCTCCTCCCGAAGGACGATCCCGTCCCGCCAGAGGTGCCGGACCTCCTCCGGCGAAAGGACATTGTAATCGCAGACAAAGTGGATATGATAGCGTCCATCGCCGTGGAGGCCCTCGATGCAGTAGAGGTAATCCAGAGGCCCATCCTTCCACCGGACCGCCCGGGCCACGTAGGCCCGGAGCGCCCGGCGGACGCCCGGGAAGTCCCATGGAAGATGGGCGTCGTCAAAGGTGAGGACGTACTGGGTACCGCCATAGCCGATCACCCCCAGCAGGATCTCCAACCGGTCCACTGAGCTGCGGGTGATGGCCGTCCGCTGGTGGCGCTTGAGCTCCGCCTTGTCCCGGTGGTCGGCGGTGGTATCCGCCGGTGAGTACCGTGGGCGGATCATCCGGACCTCCTTGACCAGCGGACCGGCCCGGATCCGGCAGCATTGCCAGATAGGCTTCTCCCCGGTGTCCAATTTGGACACCGGGATCCCGTCCCTGCCGTCTGTCATACCCGGACCTCACCATCAAGGATGCCAAACATGAGGACGCCCTCCACCATCTTGTAGCTCAGCGTTACACTCCTCTTGTCCGGCGCCCCAAGCTTCTCCCGAAGGAAACGCACTATCGGCATAGATGTACAGCGCAACGCTCCCGATTTACATTCCGGGCCAAACTTTACCACTCCGCTCCCTCCGTCCGCCGGTACCAACACAAAGCGCCGGCGGCCATCATGGCCCAGGTCGTAGCTGGGGGCCTTGGGCAGTTGAGCTGCCACCTCCGCACCCAGATTAAGGGCTGTAACGGAGAGGGTTATACATCTCCGCCGTCCTCTGGTCGGCACCACGGTCTTAAAGCCTGCCATCATAGTTGCTCACCCTCCTTGTCGAGATTTGGAAACGGCGGGAATGCCGCCCAGGCCGTTACCGTACA
>CANOHR010000066.1 GCA_947565875.1 uncultured Pseudoflavonifractor sp. | reverse complement strand
TCTCAACGGCAAGCCGGGCTATATCAACTTTCTGGACGCCCTCAACTCCTGGCAGTTGGTGAAGGAACTGAAGGAAGCCACCGGCCTTCCCGCTGCCGCCAGCTTCAAGCATGTCTCCCCGGCAGGAGCCGCCGTGGGCAAACCTCTTACCGACGTGGACCGGCAGGTCTACTTTGTGGAGCCGGATGCGGAACTCAGCCCCATCGCCTGTGCCTACATCCGGGCCCGGGGTACTGACCGTATGAGCAGCTACGGCGACTGGGCTGCCCTTTCCGATGAGTGCGACGCCGCCACCGCCCTCTATCTGAAGGGGGAGGTCTCCGACGGTATCATTGCCCCCGGCTATACCCCGGAGGCCCTGGAGATCCTGAAGAGCAAGAAGAAGGGTGGGTACAACATCGTTCAGATCGACCCCTCTTACGTTTGCCCGCCCCAGGAATACAAGGATGTTTTCGGCGTCACCTTCCAACAGGGCCACAACGACTATAAGATCGGTCCGGAACTGCTCACCAACATTGTCACCGCCAACCATGACCTGCCGGAAAGCGCAGTGACCGATATGATCGTGGCTCTTATTACTCTGAAGTATACCCAGTCCAATTCGGTCTGCTATGTGAAGGACGGCCAGGCCATCGGCGTGGGGGCGGGCCAGCAGAGCCGGATCCACTGCACCCGCCTGGCGGGGCAAAAGGCGGATACCTGGTCCCTGCGCTATCACCCGAAGGTCCTTGCCCTCCAATTTGTGGCTGGGATCCGCCGCCCCGACCGGGACAATACGGTGGACCAGTATATCAACGAACCCTCCTTCCTGGCCGGAGAGCTTTGGAAGGACTATCTGAAGGAAAAGCCCCCTGTCCTCACCGCTGAAGACAAGGCGGAGTGGCTTTCGAAGACCTCCGGGGTCACTCTGGGCTCCGACGCCTTCTTCCCCTTTGGAGATAATGTGGAGCGGGCCAAGCTCTCCGGTGTGGAGTATATCGTGGAGCCGGGAGGCTCCATCCGGGACGACCACGTCATTATGACTGCCGACAAGTATAACATGGTCATGTGCTTTACCGGGATGCGGCTGTTCCACCATTGATCGAAAGAGCAATCATGTAGGGCGGGACGCTTTGGCCTGCTGCTAACTCGAAACAAGCTCCATATCCCTCGCTTCCGGGCAAGCCCAAAAGCTTGCTCATTGCGCTGTTTCTCGTTTCCCCAGCAAAGCTGAAGCGATCGCTTTGCCGGGGGCCCCATTTTTGATAAAGAATAGAGGAGTTTGATATATTGTGAAGGTTTTAGTGGTAGGCGGCGGTGGCCGCGAACACGCCATTATCCGTAAGCTGAAGGAAAGCCCTCAGGTCACGGAGTTGTATGCTGCCCCCGGTAACGGGGGGATCGGCTATGACGCCGTCTGCGTGCCCATCGGCGCCACCGAGGTAGAGAGGCTGTGTGCCTGGGCGGAGGAGAACCGGATGGACTATGTGGTGGTAGCCCCCGACGATCCTTTGGCTATGGGGCTGGTGGACCTGCTGGAGGAGAAGGGGATCCCCGCCTTTGGGCCTACCGCCGCCGCGGCCCGGATCGAATCCAGCAAAGCCTTTGCCAAAGACCTGATGAAGCGGTACCATATCCCCACTGCCCGCTATGAGACCTTTACCGAGGTGGAGAAGGCCAGAGCTTATCTGGAGGCCAATTCAGACTGGCCCGTTGTGATAAAGGCCGACGGTCTGGCTTTGGGCAAGGGGGTATTGATCTGCGAGGCCCTTTCCCAGGCCCTTTCCGCCGTGGAAGAGATGATGGTGGGGGGGAAATTCGGCAATTCCGGCAATACGGTGGTCATTGAGGAGTTTCTGACCGGACCGGAGGTCTCCGTTCTGGCCTTTACCGATGGAGAGACTGTAGCGCCTATGGTGTCCTCCATGGACCATAAGCGGGCCCTGAACGGGGACAGGGGGCTGAATACCGGCGGCATGGGGACGGTGGCTCCCAATCCCTATTACACCCCGGAGATCGCGGCGGAGTGTATGGAGAAGATCTTCCGGCCCACCGTGGCCGCTATGAATGCCGAGGGAAGGACCTTCCGCGGTTGCCTCTATTTTGGCTTGATGCTTACCCCCGATGGTCCCAGGGTCATCGAATATAACTGCCGCTTCGGCGATCCAGAGACTCAGGTGGTGCTTCCGCTGCTGAAAAGCGATCTCTATACCGTTATGCAGGCAGTGACCCAGGGGCGGCTGAAGGATGTGGAAGTGAAATTTTCTGATGGAGCCGCTGCCTGTGTGATTCTGGCCTCCGGTGGTTATCCAGAACGGTATGAAAAGGGGAGAGCCATTGCAGGCCTTTGGGAAGGGCAGCTTCCCGAAGGCGGGGCTACCGTTTATCACGCTGGAACGGCCCAAACGGATCAAGGCATTGTGACAGCCGGGGGACGGGTCCTGGGAGTCACTGCCGTGGGGGAGACTCTGTCGGAGGCATTGGCCCAGTCCTACGATGCTGTAAAGAAAATTTCCTTTGCGGGAATGTATATGCGAACAGATATCGGGGCCAGGGCGCTGGCTGCCGAAGAGTGAGGAGGAAACGCCGTGGTCTATCGGATCTACGCGGAAAAGAAGCCCCCCTACGCAGTGGAGGCGGCTGCCCTGCTGGAGGAACTGCGGGAACTGCTGGTTCTCCCGGCCCTGACCGGCCTTCGGATCCTGAACCGGTATGATGTGGAGGGGGTGGAGGAGCCTTTGTTCCGCCGCTGCGGGCCCATTGTCTTCAGCGAACCGGCGGTGGACGAGGTCTATGAGGACCTTCCGGCGGGGGAGCATACCGTGCTGGCCGTAGAGGCCCTCCCCGGCCAATATGACCAGAGAGCCGATTCGGCGGCCCAGTGTATCCAGTTTATCAGCGCCGGGGAGCGGCCCAGAGTGCGTGCCGCCAAGGTGTATCTTTTTTCCGGGGCCCTTTCCCCGGCGGACATGGAGAAGATCAAGGGATATGTCATCAACCCGGTGGAGGCCCGGGAGGCCACGCTGGAAAAGCCTGTGACCCTGACCCTCTCCTATGAGACCCCCAGCCGGGTAGATACGGTGAAGGGCTTTACCGCCCTGGATGAAAAGGGATTGGAGGAGTTGCTGGACCGGTTGGGCCTTGCCATGGATCTGGATGATCTGAAATTCCTTCAGACCTATTTTCGGGACGAGGAGAAGCGGGATCCTACCATTACTGAGATCCGGGTGGTGGATACCTACTGGTCTGATCATTGCCGTCACACCACCTTTTCTACCCATTTGGATGAGATCGACATTGCCGACCCCAGGGTGAGGGCGGCCTACGAGCGGTATCTGGCTGCCCGTGTGGAGGTCTATGGGGAGGAGAGGGCGGCCAAGCGGCCCCAGACCCTCATGGATATGGCTACCATTGGCGCCAAGGTCCTGAAGAAGCGGGGACTTCTCCCCGAGTTGGACGAGAGCGAGGAGATCAATGCCTGCTCCATCCATGTACCCGCCCAAGTGGACGGAAAGACAGAGGACTGGCTCCTTATGTTCAAAAATGAGACCCACAACCACCCCACCGAGATCGAGCCCTTCGGCGGCGCGGCCACCTGTATCGGCGGCTGCATTCGAGATCCCCTGTCAGGCCGGGTATTTGTCCATCAGGCCATGCGTTTTACCGGAGCGGGGGATCCCCGGACCCCCTTTGAAAAGACCATGGAGGGCAAGTTGCCCCAGCGGAAGCTGTGTCAGACGGCGGCGGCGGGGTATTCCTCCTATGGCAACCAGATCGGTCTTGCCACCGGCCATGTGGCGGAGGTTTATCACAAGGATTATGTAGCAAAGCGCCTGGAGTGCGGCGCGGTGGTAGGAGCCGCCCCCGCCTCCAACGTCCGCCGGGAAAGGCCCGAGCCAGGCGATGTAGTCATTCTTTTGGGGGGGCGAACGGGCCGGGATGGCATTGGAGGAGCCACCGGATCCTCCAAAAGCCACAATAAAAAATCCCTTACCACCATGGCAAGCGAGGTCCAGAAAGGCAATGCTCCCGAGGAGCGGAAGCTCCAGCGGCTGTTCCGGCGGCCGGAAGCGACCCGGATGGTCAAGCGCTGCAATGATTTTGGTGCCGGCGGCGTGTCGGTGGCCATCGGGGAACTGGCCGACGGTTTGAGGATCGATCTGGACGCGGTTCGAAAAAAGTATGATGGTTTGGACGGCACCGAGCTTGCCATCTCTGAGAGTCAGGAGCGGATGGCGGTGGTGGTGGCCCCTGAGGATGCCGAAGACTTTATGGCCCTGGCAGAGACCGAGAACCTGGAGGCCTATCCGGTAGCGGTGGTCACGGAAAGCCCCCGGATGGTCATGACCTGGAAAGGGCAGACCATTGCCGACCTTTCCCGGGCATTTCTGAATACCAACGGAGCGGTGAAGCACGCCTCTGTTCGGGTGGAGCGGGGGAAGGAGAGCGAAGAAAGGAAGCCTGTCTCCCTGCGGGAAATGGCCGCCGGCCTGAAGACGGCCTCCCGCCGGGGACTGGTGGAGCGGTTTGACAGCACCATTGGGGCGGGCTCTGTGCTGATGCCCTTTGGTGGAAAGACCCAGCGGACCCCTGCCCAGGCCATGGCCGCTCTGCTGCCCGTTCTGCCGGGACAGGAGACCGACCAGGCAAGCGTGATGGCCTGGGGCTGCGACCCGGACAAGATGTCTGCCGACCCCTATCAGGGAGCCTATGACGCGGTGAGCGTCTCCCTTGCCAAACTGGTAGCGGTCGGGGCGGACTACAGAAAGGCGTACCTTACCCTTCAGGAGTTTTTTGAGAAGCTCCGGGAGGAGCCCCAACGCTGGGGAAAGCCTGCTGCTGCCCTTCTGGGGGCGCTGGACGCCCAACTGGACTACGCTGCCGCGGCTATCGGCGGCAAGGATTCCATGTCCGGTTCCTTTATGGATCTTGATGTACCTCCCACCCTGATCTCCTTTGCCATTGCCCCTATCAAGGCGGGAGAGGTCCTTTCTCCCGAGTTCAAGGAGGGGGGCCGCCCGGTGTATCTTTTTGCCGGAAACCCGCATTCCCAAGGGAGGCGGGAGGCCTGGGAGACCTTCCATTCCCTGTGCCGGGAGGGGAAGGTCAAAGCGGCCTGCGCTGTGGAACACGGCGTGGCCGAGGCGGTCATGAAGATGTCTTTCGGCAACAGGATCGGTTTTGCTGCGGACAAGGGAGCGGAACTGGACTGGTACGCTCCGTGGCCTGCCGCAATCGTGGCTGAATTGACGCAGGAGACAGATTGTGTCTGCACCATGAAGCTGGGCACTACCACCGCCGAGCCCTCTGTATCCATTGGAGCGGACACCGTTTCCATTGACGAACTTTTGACCATTCATGAGGGGGTGCTGGAGGATGTATATCCCACCCGCACGGAGGAGGATGAAAAGGTAGGTCCCATCACTTGGACGAAAGGGTCCCCCGCTGTTATGGGGCATGGCATTGCCCGCCCCAGGGTGGTCATACCCGTATTCCCCGGCACCAACTGCGAGTATGATTCGGCCAGGGCCTGCGTGGCTGCGGGAATGGAGGCTGAGACGGTGGTGATCCGCAATCTGTCTCAGGCGGCCCTGTTGGACTCTGCTCAAGCGTTAGAACAGGCCATTCGGAACGCCCAGATCGTCTATCTTCCCGGCGGCTTCTCAGGCGGTGACGAGCCGGAGGGAAGTGCAAAATTTATTGTTTCGTTTCTCCGCAGTCCCCGTCTTACCGACGCTATCCATGACCTTCTCCGGCGGCGGGACGGACTGATGCTGGGAGTATGCAACGGCTTCCAGGCACTGGTAAAGTTGGGATTGGTACCCTATGGGGAGATTCGGGATATGACGCCGGAGAGCCCCACTTTGACCTACAACACCATCGGCCGCCACCAGTCCTCCATTGTCCGTACCCGGGTCTGCTCTGACCTGTCCCCCTGGCTCATGGAGGCCAGGGTGGGGGAGGTCTACAGCGTTCCCATCAGCCACGGGGAGGGCCGGTTCATCGCCCTGGAGGAGACGCTGAAGCGTCTGGCAGAGGCAGGTCAGATCGCCGCCCAGTATGTAGATGAGGAGGGCATTCCCTCCATGTCTACATCGGTGAACCCCAACGGCAGCTTCATGGCCATCGAGGCTATCACCAGCCCGGATGGCCGGATCCTGGGGAAGATGGGCCACAGCGAACGGACAGGGAAGGACCTCTACAAAAATGTCCCCGGTCGCTACGACATGGGCCTCTTTCGTTCCGGCGCCAGATATTTTCAATAAGCCTGAGAACACCCCCAAGCGGTTGCCTGGGGGTGTTCTGCTTTTTTGGAAAATTCCCCATAAAAATTTGCGATTACCT
>CANOHR010000065.1 GCA_947565875.1 uncultured Pseudoflavonifractor sp. | reverse complement strand
GTCGTTGACCTTGATGATCCGGGAATATTCGTTGGTACTCAAAAGCTCCTCGGCAAAGTAGAAGGAGCCGCTTCCCCCCTGCTCAAAGGAGATACAGGGGTATTCCTCCAGCTGCTCCATCCGGATGGAGGCCTCCCCCGCCAGAGGGTGGCCCCGCCAGAGGTACACATAGGCCTGACAGGCCGTCAGGGGATGAAACTCCAGATCATTGGTATGCAGCAGCTTCAGAATGGCGTTCCGGTTAAAATCATTGAGGTAGAGGATCCCGATCTCACTTCTCAGAGTGCTGACGTCCTCAATGACCTCTCTGGTCCTGGTCTCCCGGATGGCAAACTCATATTCCGCCATGTTGAACTGCTGGACCAGGTCCACAAAGCTCTTGACGGCAAAGGAGTAGTGCTGGGTGGAGACGGCAAACCGCTTTTTTTGCGCGCCGCCGCTGCCGTACTTTTCCATCAGAAGCTCATACTGATAGTAGACCTGCCTTGCGTAGGTAAGAAAGTCCATACCATCGTTGGTCAGGGTTACTCCCCGGCCTCCCCGGTGAAAAATGGAGATCCCCAGTTCCTTCTCCAGTTCCCGCACCGCGCCGCTGAGAGAGGGCTGTGTCACGTACAGCACCTCGGCCGCCTTGTTCAGCGACCCCATCTCCGAGATCGTAATAACATACCGCAGCTGCTGTAGCGTCATGCTCCCTCACCTCGCACCGTCTTATATCCGCAGCCTGGAAAAGTCCGTGACCTCCTCCAATGCCCGGACCACCTGCTCCAGCCCCTCCTGGTCCTCCTGGCTGAACCTGCCCTTCTCGGGGCTGTCCACATCCAAAACGCCTACCACCTTTCCTCCACTGTGGATGGGCACCACGATCTCGGAGGCGGAGGCAGCGTCACAGGCAATGTGGCCGGGAAACTGGTGAACGTCCTCCACCCGCTGGGTCCGGTCCTGGGCCGCGGCGGTGCCGCATACCCCTTTTCCCACCTGGATCCGGATACAGGCCAGCTTTCCCTGGAAGGGCCCCAGCAGGAGGCTTCCCTTATCCATCAGATAGAACCCCGCCCAGTTGAGCCGGTCCATGGCGTCATAGAGAAGGGCGGACACGTTGGCCAGCACGGGTACAAAGTCATTGTCCGCCTCCGCCAGGGACTTTGCCTGCCGGGCGATCATCTTATAGTCGATCATGGTGCGCTCCTTTCACGACAGCTTCTTATAGAGGTGGTTGCCGATCATCTGGATCATCTGCACAAAAATAATGAGAACGATGGAGCATACCGCCAGGTAATCGGTACGGTACTGCTGGTAGCCGTAACGGATGGCGATGTCGCCGATGCCGCCGCCGCCCACGGTGCCCGCCATGGCGGAATAGCCCACCAGGGAGATGATGAGCAGCACCACACCGTTGACCATCCGGGGCACCGACTCCTTCAGGTAGACCCGCATCAGGATCTGCATATCGGAGGCTCCAAAGGATCTTGCCGCCTCAATGACGCCGGGGTTGGTCTCCCGCAGGCTGGTCTCCATGACCCTGGCAATAAAGGGTATGGCCGAGAGAGTCAGGGGCACAATGGAGGCGGTGGTGCCGATGGCCTTCCCCACCACCATCCGGGTAAAGGGGATCACGATCACCAGCAAAATAATAAAGGGAAAGCTCCGAAATACGTTGACAAGGAAGCTCAGGATCTCATAGACCGGGCGAATGGGGTGGAGCCCGTCGGGGGCGGTCAGGGTCAGGATCACGGCGGGAATAAACCCGATGACCACCGACAGAAGGGTGGACCAGAACACCATGTAGAGGGTCTGTCCCAGGGCGTTCAGGATCACGTTCATCATTCCCGTTGACGATAGGATACCCATTATTCCAGCACCTCCCATTCCACCTTTTTCTCATCCAGGAAGGTGCATACCCGCTCCCGGTCCGAAGTCTGGATATTCAGCACCAGGCTTCCGTACACATGGTCCCGGAAATCCTCCAGCTTGGCCCAGCAAATGCTGAAGTCGCTGTCCAGCTCCTTGGCCATCTGGGTGACCACCGGCGCCTCTCCCGAGCCCTCGTTGAAGAAAAACAGTTGGATATTGACCCCCGTTTTGGGGAGCATGGTGCTGCCCTCCCGCAGGAAGGAGCGGATCTCCTCCCGCTGGGGGTGGACAAAAAGCTCCTCCGGCTTTCCCTGGGCCAACACCTGGCCATCGCTTAAAAAGGCCACCCGACCGCAGATCTGCTTGACCACTTCCATCTGGTGGGTCACCACGATCACCGTAATCCCCATCTCCCGGTTGATCTTCTGGAGAAGGGCCAGAATGCCCTTGGTGATCTCCGGGTCCAGGGCGCTGGTGGCCTCGTCGCAGAGAAGGAACTGGGGATCCAGCACCAGGGCCCGGGCAATAGCCACCCGCTGCTTTTGGCCGCCGGACAGTTCCCTGGGTTTGGCGTGGAGCTTGTCCTCCAGCCCCACCATCCGAATAAGGCCCTCGATCTTCTCCCGGCTTTCCGGGGACTTGGAATCGATCCCCCAAAAGCGCATGGGCAAGGCCACATTGTCGTAAACGTCCAGCCGCTCCAGAAGGTTGAAGCCCTGGAAGATCATCCCCATCCGCCGCTGCAAATTCCGCAGGGCCGTCTTGTCCTTTCTGGACACCAGGGCGCCGTCCACCTCAATGATGCCGGAATCATAGCTTTCCAGTCCGTTGATGCAGCGCAGCAGGGTGGACTTTCCCGCGCCGCTCTGCCCTATGATCCCATAAATCTCGCCAGGCTCTATCACAAGCGAAATATCCTTCAGGACCCCAAGGGTCCCGAAGGATTTTCGCAGGTTCTCTATCCTGATCATGGTTACTGAGGATCAATAAAGGAGGCGATGACCGCTCCTTTATAGGTATCCTCGATGTACTGCTTCACCGCGTCGGACTGGATCGCCGCGATGAGGGCCTTGGTCTTTTCCGTCTCCTCGCTGCCCTGCTTCACCACCAGGAAGTTGGTCCGCTTCACGCTGGTCTCGTCGTCAAACTCCTCGATATCCAGAGCGGGGTGCTTGGAGGGAAGCTCGGCGCCCAAGGCGTAGTTGCCGTTGATGACGGCGGCGTCCAGATCGGCCAGGGTCAGGGGCAGGCTGGCCGCCTCCAGGGGAGAGATCTTATAGCCGTGGGGATTGGCTTCCTTGTTGTCGCTGATGGACTCGGCGGTAACGCTCTCGTCCTCGCCGTAGCCGCCCGTCGAATTCAGAAGCCCCTTCTGGACCAGCAGGTCCAGGCCCCGCTTGCAGTTGTCCGGGTCGTTGGGCACTCCGATCTCCGCCCCGTCGGGCAGCTGGTCAAGGGCGGTATACTTCTCCGAGTAGACGCCCATGGGCTCGATGTGGACCCCCGCCACAGCCGCCAGATGAAGTCCGGCGTCACTGTTCTGCTGGTTCATGTAGCCCAGGGTCTGGAAGTAGTTGGCGTCCAGTTCCCCCTCCTCCAGAGAGGTGTTGGGCAGCACGTAGTCCTGGAACACCACCACGTTCAATTCCCAGCCCGCCTTCTCCAGTTCAGCCTTCACGGCATTTTCCAGGATCTCCGCATGGGGCACGGGATTCACACCCACGGAAATGACCTTGTCGGTCTTGTCTGTATCGTCCTTGCCCCCGCAGCCCGCCAGTCCGGCGGTGAGGCACAGGGCCAGCGCGGCGCAGGCCGCCTTCGTCCACACATTCTTCTTCATCCTTCTCGCTCCCTTTTTGAAATGTTTTTGCTCCTCCGGCCGTTCCTCCCGTTCCGGGATCCTGTCGGCTTCTCTGAGGGTGCCTTCATTGTAGCCGTTCTCTCTCCATTTGTCCAATACTCAATAGACATACTTGATAATAGTCTCAGCCTATACCTTCTGTCAATTGTATAGGCCAAATAAATTTCAGCTTTTAAGCTTCCCCCTTTTTGGGGTATGTGAACAAGGGATAAAAGCAACTGGAGATGGAGGTATGATAGATTAGAATGGATCATATCCCCCACCTTCCCACCTGAAAGCAGCGTTCCTGTATTCAAAACTGTAAATTTCGCTCGACATGTATAGTCTGCCGCGATAAACTATAAAAGGGGTAACGATGGGAGGAGATCCGAGACATTCAGGAAGGGGGGACTTTTTGTAGCCTGAGGATCTCCGGGAGGAAATTTTTTTACCTCCAAAGTTTAGCGAGATAAACAAAAAGGAGCATGTAAAGACAGTATGCTAAAAAGCAAAGAAACAAAGCAGAGAAAAATGTCACAAGAGGAGCAAGGCAAAGGAAAAGGGGGGAGCCAGGGATGAGTAAGCTGGGAGAGTCCATCAGCTGGAACCGAAAAAAGAAGGAAGAGTACGGCCTGGGAGGCGTGGATGTGGCTAAGCCCAAAAGCCACTTTGGCCAAGGGCTCGGCAGCAGTCTGAGGGGTTCCACCCCCACACCGCTCCACGAAGAACCATACATATAAAGCAGAAGACCCTGTAGGGGCCGCCGCCCACGGCGGCCCGCCCTCCTTGTCCGTTTCCACCTATGTCGCCGTCAACCAGGGGACCCTTCAGTTCCCAGCGGCAGCGTACGGAGCGGGAGAAAGGCCTTTGGCCTGTCAAGAATAGCGGGCGGCAAATAAAAATTTATCGGTGGTTCCGTACTTGTGCGGGCGACCACAAGGGTCGCCCCTACGGGAAAGGTGCATTTCGCCGGACCTATGCAGAAACCAACAGGCAGCCTTGCCGGGCGATTCATGAATTGCCCCTACGAGGTACCTGTGCATATGGAAAGGTCTTGCGGCCCCTGCCGCCAACCCCAAAGCCCACGAAGTTTGGGCGGATCAACGGCGACCAGTGACCCGTAAAAAGGTCATCTCCAAAGGTTTGCGTCAGATTTCGGGGGCCTTGTGCCCCAACATGGAAACTCCGGGGTCCAGGGGCCCGCAGGCCCCTGGTGGTTTTCGGAGAGTCCGAGAGGCCGCTTTTGGCAGCAAAAGCGGTCTTTCGGGAATCCCACATAGCAATGAAGATGCCAGGAAGGCTAAACGTGGTACCACCTTCGTCAGATTGGATGCAAAACAACCTCCCGACTATACCGCACCTTCGGCGCAAAGGAGAATACGGATTGCCACGGGCCTATCGGCCCTCGCAATGACGGACCGGGGAGGTGGTACCACACTGGGACAGGCGCACATTATGCGCCCCTACACATCCACCGATAAACTGATAAATTTATATTTACCGCCCCCAACACACCCAAAGGCACCCACCTCCCGTCGGCGGTGAGTGCCTTTTCTATTTAATGGAGGGCTGCTGCCCACAGCGGCCATCCTCCTCACCCCCAAGGATTGCAAAGAGACGGGGGATCTACGGTCAAAACTACGGTAGCATACCCAGTTGTCCAAAGGAGTAAGCCCCCAACAGTTAGCGGAAACCCGGTCTATGATACCGACTTGGGGCTTGTAAACCGGCTGGTGGAAAGGCTGGTAAAAAAACCTAAGGTAACGGAATTTCTGTCCTCCGCACCGGTGGAAAAAATCACTGAGGGGTTGGAGGAGATCGTCAGCGATCTGCTAGATCCCATGGCCGAGTGGGCCATTACGGGCACAAGGCCGGAATATGAACTGGACCAGATCATAGAGGACGGGATCGTGGGGGTGATCGCGGCGGTCATGGCCGGAGGTGGAAGCAAGGTAATAAATAAGGTGACCAACCTTGTGAGCGATGCCACGGCGGACAAGATGCTGCTGGAGCGGACCACGGTGGATTTCCTCAGACGGAAGGGCGACCTGAAGCTAAACAAGAACATGACCCAGGAGCAGAAGCGGGCGGCCCTCCTGCAGGCGGTCAATCAAATTGTTGAGAGGAAAAAAGAAAACGCATTGCCGAAAGATGCAGCTAGTGATATTATAAGGAAAAAGTTAATTAGTGGAGCCCTTGACCCAGAAAGTGAGAGAGCAGATACACATGCGGAACAATATTATGAATCCGTTAGGAAGATGACCACGGATGTAAAACGAATTTCAGAGAATACTGGGATACCAGAAATAGTGATTCAGAAAATAAAGAATTACATTTTTTTGGATGTTCATGATTTGGGCGACGGAGAAATAGCAAAATTTGATCCAAGTTATGAAATGGCGGAATCCTGGCAAAGGCTGATCGATGGAAAAAATATTCAACCCCATGATCTTACGCTACTTCACCATGAAATAATGGAGAACGAACTGATGGATCAGGGATATACTCAGGACGAAGCACACAGGATCACATCCAGAAGATATAACTACACACAGGAGGCACATGAATACCATGATAAAATTAGAAAAGCAGCTGAAGATTGCAAAGTAAGAGCAGTTATCACTAGAACAAT
>CANOHR010000064.1 GCA_947565875.1 uncultured Pseudoflavonifractor sp. | reverse complement strand
ACCGGCTCATCGAGCTGTGCGGGGCGGTGGAGCAGCGGGAGATGGAGTCCCAGCTTCTGGACAACATGGACCTGGAGCGGGAGCGGGGCATCACCATCAAGGCCAGAGCCGTCCGGCTGAGTTATCCGGCCCTGGACGGGGAGACCTACGAATTGAACCTCATCGACACCCCGGGCCATGTGGACTTTAACTATGAGGTCTCCCGTTCCCTGGCCGCCTGCGAGGGGGCCGTTTTGGTGGTGGACGCCGCCCAGGGGATCGAAGCCCAGACCCTGGCTAACACCTACCTTGCCATGGAGCATGACCTGGAGATCCGGCCCGTGGTCAACAAGATCGACCTTCCTGCCGCCGATCCCCAGCGGGTCAAAAAGGAGATCGAGGACGTGATCGGCCTAGAGGCCATGGAGGCCCCCGAAATCTCCGCGAAAATGGGGATCAATATTCAGGCGGTGCTGGAGGACGTGGTACAGAATATCCCCGCCCCCTCGGGGGATCCTAAGGCGCCCCTGAAGGCCCTCATTTTTGACAGCCAGTATGACGCCTACCGGGGGGTCATCGTCTACTTCCGGGTGGTGGAGGGGACCCTTCGCCCCGGCATGAAGATCAAAATGATGGCCTCGGGAGCGGAGTACGACGTTTTGGAGTGCGGGCACCTCCTCCCCCTGGGTATGGAGAGCTGCAAGGAATTGATCGCGGGAGAGGTGGGCTATCTCACCGCCTCCATCAAAAACGTAAAGGATACCCGTGTGGGCGATACTGTCACCGAGGCCCCCCGCCCCGCAGAGGCGGCCCTTCCCGGCTACCGCCCCGCCCAGGCCATGGTCTACTGCGGTATTTATACCGAGGACGGCTCCAAGTTCCCCGACCTCCGGGACGCGCTGGAAAAGCTTCAGCTTAACGACGCCTCCCTGTCCTTTGAGCCGGAATCCTCCGCCGCCCTGGGCTTCGGGTTCCGCTGCGGCTTTCTGGGTATGCTCCACATGGAGATCATCCAGGAGCGGCTGGAGCGGGAATTTGACCTGGACCTCATCACCACCCTGCCCAGCGTCATTTATAAGATCACCAAGACCGACGGCAGCGTCGTGATGGTGGACAATCCCCACAACTACCCCGACCCCGGCGCCATCTCCTCGGCGGAGGAGCCCTACGCCAAGGTCTCCATCATCGCTCCCCCCGACTATGTGGGCAACATCATGCCCCTCTGCCAGGACCGGCGGGGGGAGTTCAAGGACATGCAGTATCTGGACACCAACCTGGTGGAGATCCACTACTTTATGCCCCTGGGGGAAATCATTTACGACTTTTTTGATACCCTGAAGGCCCGGACCAAGGGGTACGCCAGCCTGGACTACGAGCTTTCCGAGTACCGGCCCAGCGAGCTTGTGAAGGTGGACCTGCTGCTGAACGGGGATCAGGTGGACGCTCTCAGCTTTATCGCCCACCGGGAAAAGGCATATCCCAGGGCCAGGAAGCTGTGCGAAAAGCTGAAGGACAACATCCCCCGCCAGCTTTTCGAGGTGCCCATCCAGGCGGCCATCGGCGGAAAGGTCATTGCCAGAGAGACCCTGAAGGCCATGCGGAAGGATGTACTTGCCAAATGCTACGGCGGCGACATTACACGGAAAAAGAAGCTGCTGGAAAAGCAGAAAGAGGGCAAGAAAAAAATGCGCTCCCTGGGTTCCGTCCAGATCCCGACGGAAGCCTTTATGGCGGTCCTCAAGCTGGACGAAGAGACCTGACCCCAAAATAAAAACAAAAAGGACGCGCCGCAGGTTTCCTCTGCGGCGCGTTTTTAAATGGAGTATTTGCCGCGTTGACGTTTTCGGGGGGATATGATATATTGCGGGGGATAGAAAATGAAGGGAAGCGGGTGCGGGATATGGACCTGAAGGGACTGCGATATGTGGCGGCTGTGGCGGATGCGGCCAGCTTTACCGAGGCGGCGAAGCTCCTCTTTGTAGCCCAGCCGGCCCTCAGCCGAAAGATCTCCCAGCTTGAAAGGGAACTTGGGACGGAGCTTTTTACCCGCGCCGGCGGCAAGGTCCGGCTTACGGAGGCGGGGCAAGTTTTTTGCCGGGATGCCCGGCAGATCCTGGCCGATCATCAGCGGCTGGAGCAGGATATGGAGCGGTTCCTTCGCCAAAAGGAGACGCTGCGGCTGATATGCACCACAAACGGAGCGGTCTCTTACGCGGGGCGTATGGTAAACGCCCTGCGGGAAAAATATTACGGCGTAGAGGCGAATGTGCAGATGCTCCCCTCCATCCCCGGGGCAGGTGAAAGCTTTGCTCAGATCCTGGAGCTTTTGAGGCAAGAGCGCTCAGACGTTCTGCTGGCCTTTTTGCCGGAGTTGGAGGGCGGAGACCTGGGATGGATAAAATATAAATGTGTAGAGCCGGGGGGCCTGTGCGCGTTTGTGACGCGGGGACATCCCCTGTACGGAAAGGGATCGGTCTGCACCGCCGAGTTGCGGGCGTATACCCTGGCCCTGCCCTCCGACTCCGTGGCGCCGGCCCTGAGCCGGGCGGTGAACCGGGCCTTGGGGGAGCCGCCCCACATTATATATTCTCCTTCCTTTGCGGATTTTAGGGTAAAGGTCGTCATTGAGAACCATGTTGGCATTATGCCGGCCTCCTCCCGTACCATTGAAGACCCATTTCTCCGCTGTCTGGACATCAGCGACATCTCCGGGGGCTTTGACCTGGTGGCAGTCTGGAACGGGGAAAGCGAGACGGCGGCGGTAAAAAAGCTGCTGAGCATTTTATAACAGATGCGTTATAAAATGGGCATTTTTGACTTTGTTTGATATTTTACAATCAAAGATGTGGGCGGTATAATGATTTTGCAGATGTTGGGAAAATACAAGGTCTGCAAAATGAAAAATAAAGGAGAGAGTACACATGAAGAAACGGATCACCGCCCTGCTCCTGGCCCTTGTCATGGTCATGGGCACCGCCGCTTTGGCGGCGGAGGCGACCAGGACCATTGAGGTGGCCGCCGGGATCAACCTGACGGTGGACGGCGAGAAGGCTACCCCCACCAACTCCGCCGGACAGCCCATTGAGGTCTTTGCCCACGAGGGGGCCACCTATCTGCCCCTGCGTTACCTGGCGGAGAAGCTGGGCATGAGCGTCGATTGGGACCAGGCCACCATGACCGCCTCGGTGGAGACCGCCCCCGCCTTTGAAAAGACGGTGGACTGGGACGCCGAGTACGACGTGATCGTGGTGGGTCTGGGCGCCGCAGGCTGCGCTACCGCCATTACCACCGCGGAGGAGGGCGCCAAGACCCTGGTGCTGGAGAAGGCCCCCGAGGGCCATGCTGGCGGAAACTCTGCCGTTTGTATGCAGTGGGTCTCCATGATGGACGACAAGGAACAGGCGACCAAGTACATGGAGTCCATGCGGGAGGGATTCTCCACCCCCACGGACGAGATGATCTCCGGCTATTTGGACGCCATTTCTCTCAATGAACAGTGGCTGAAGGACCTGGGCGCTCCCCGTGTTACCCGTCATGAGTGGGCCGAGTTCCCCATGATGGAGGGCGTAGGCGGTCTGTTTATGCTGACCATTGACGGCAACATGGGCTTTGGTGCCGGCGTGGACGGCCTGAAGGGCAGCGGCGCGCTTTATAAGTTCCTCAAGGAGTGCGTGGAAAAGCGGGATGTGGACATTTGGTACGAGGCTCCTGCCCAGCACCTGATTCAGGACAAGGAAACCGGCATTATCCACGGCGTCCAGGCCGAGGTCAACGGCAAGAAGGTCAACATCCGTGCCAAGAACGGTGTGGTCCTGGCCTGTGGCGGCTATGAGGCCAATCAGCGTATGGCGGAGGACTTCAACGACTACACCGACGCCACTTCCCTGGCCTACGCCATCTATAACACCGGCGACGGCATTACCATGGCCCAGGAGGTGGGCGCCCGCCTGTGGCACGTGTCCAACCTGGTGGGGCCCAACATGGGCTACCGCTTTGACAGCGGCGCCATGACCTTTGGTCCCTTTGCCACCTCTGCCCTGGTTATGGCCAAGGACGGCACCGTGTACGAGGGCGGCAGCGCCAGCAGCCACGGCAAGACCTATTTCTACGGCAACTATGTCTCCGCCCGGTATCCCAACTATACCTGGGCTGTTTTTGACGCGGACAGCGTAAAGGCCGCTCCTCTCCATAACTCCTTCAGCGAGGGCAACCAGTGGGAGATCGAGCATGGCTACTTTGAGACCGCCGATACCCTGGATGGACTGGCCAAGGCCACCGGTATGCCCGCCGAGACCCTGAAGGCGTCCATCGCGGAGTATAACAAGACCGCCGAGGCCCCCATGGTCAAGGCTCCCTTCTACGCCATTCGGATCAGCCACTCTGTGGGCAACACCCAGGGCGGTCCCGAGAGGAACATGGAGGGCCAGGTCATCAGCGCCTCCGGGGAGCCCATCCCCCACCTCTACGAGGCCGGCGAACTGGGCGATATTTGGAGCCACTGCTATCAGGCCGCCAACAACATTGGCGGAGGTCTGGCCTTCGGCCGGATCTCCGGTAAGAATGCTGCTGCGGCCAAGACCGACAACTATCAGGGCAGCGTGATGGAGGGCAAGACCGCCTTTGCGCCCACCGTGACCGAGGCTAAGTATGAGGCCGGCGCCGACCAGTACATCGGCAAGGGCGAGGGCAAGAGTACCGTGCCCATCACTGTGCGGGTGACCAAGAAGGGCGACGATATTACCAAGGTAGAGGTCCTGGATTTCTGGGATACTCCGGGCTTCTCCGACCGGGCCGTGGACCAGACCATTGCCCAGATCGTGGAGAAGGACACCGCTGTTGTGGATGTGGTCTCCGGGGCCACTATGACCAGCGTGGGTATTATGAGCGCCGTCAGCGACGCCCTGGCTCAGGCGAAATAAGCAGATATCTCTCCTTTTTATGGCAAGAGACCGCCTCCCGATGGGAGGCGGTCTCTTGCCGTTGGTATGGGGGCGCAGGCGGACCGCCGTCCCCGGCGGTCCGGTAGGATCCTTATGTTTTGCGTGCCCATGGGCGAATGCGTTCAACCCTTTACCGACTGGGCGACCGCGTCGGCCAGGGTTTCCAACTCCTCTTGCTGGTCCCCCTTCAGGGTGGACTTCATGCTCAACCGGGGCTCCAGAAGGGTCCCGTCCAACTCCTGGGCAATAAAGGGCTCCGCCAGCTTGGCAAAGCAGGGGTTCCAGGTGCCGTTTTCCATAATAGCAAAGGTGCGGCCCTTGAGGGCCAGGGCCTTCATGTCCTCCAGATAGTCCCGCACAGGGGGATAGAAGTCCATATTGTAGGTGACGCTTGCCAGCAGGATGTGGGAGCAGCGGAAGCTCTCTGAAATAAGTTGGGAGACAGGGGTGGTGGAGACGTCGTACATGGAGACCCCCACCCCCCGCTCCGTAAGGGCAATTGCCATAGCCTGGGCGGCCTGCTCGGTGCCGCCGTACATGGAACCGTAGACCAGAAGGACCTCCCGGTCCTCCGGCTCATACCGGCTCCAGCGGTCGTATTTGCCGATGAACCAGTTTAGATCCTTCCGCCAGACCGGACCGTGAAGAGGGCAGATCATTTTGAGCTTGTCCCCCAAAGCAGCGGCCTTGGCAAGCAATGCCTGGACCTGGGGACCGTATTTGCCCACAATATTGGTATAGTACCGCCGGGCCTCGGAAAGCCAGACGGCGGGAAAGTCCAGTTCGTCGCTGAAAAGCTTGCCGTTCAAGGCGCCGAAGGTGCCGAAGGCGTCGGCGGAAAAAAGGATCCCATCTGTCTCCTCAAAGGATACCATCACGTCGGGCCAGTGGACCATGGGGGCGGCGTAGAAGGTGACGGCGTGCTTTCCAAAGGAGAACCGCTCCCCCTCCTTTACCGCCCTCCGCTCCCCGGAGACGGGGGCGAAGCCAAACTGGTCCATGAACCGCTGGGCGGCCAGGCTGGAGAGGATCCGGGCGTTGGGCCATTTTTGAAGCACCGCCCACAGTCCCGCCCCGTGGTCGGGCTCTAAGTGGTGAAGAACGATATAGTCCAGATCCCGGCCCCCCAGGAGGGATTCCACATTCTCCACCAGCTGGGGGGCGGCGGACCAGTCCACGCAGTCAAAGAGGACGGTCTTTTCGTCCAGCAGCAGATAGGAATTGTAGCTGACCCCCTGGGGAATGGGATGGATATTTTCAAACAGAGGGGTGTGCCTGTCGTCGGCACCCACCCACCAGAGGTCCTCGGTAATGTTTCTTACACAGCGCATAGCACTCTCTCCTTTGAACGGGTATTTGCGTTAGCGTTTGCATTTTAGCACAAATTTACAAGGATGTAAAAGAAAAAAGATGGGGAGGTTCATCATGGTATTATTTGCGTTATTGCGATCCTAAGAATGATAAGGAGCTT
>CANOHR010000063.1 GCA_947565875.1 uncultured Pseudoflavonifractor sp. | reverse complement strand
CCCAGTGCCCCTTGGAGTCATAAAAACTTCCATTCCCACCGAAGACGGCCTTATGGCCTCTCTTCCCGACGGAGCCACCGTGATCCTCAGGGACAAGGGAAAGGTCTTTTCCGACTCCAAGGGGCACTGGGCCCAGGACTCCATCACCTTCACCACCGCCCGGGATCTTTTTTCCGGCAGTACGCAGACTCAATTCCTTCCCGACGCTCCTATGAGCCGGGCCATGCTTATGACCGTTCTGGCCCGGCTGGACGGTGTGGATACCACCGGTGGAGATACCTGGTATGACGCAGGTATGACATGGGCCGTCTCTCACCGGATCAGCGATGGGACCGAGCCGGGGAAAAATATTACCCGGGAGCAGGTGGCCGCTATGCTCTACCGATACGCAGGCTCTCCCGCTCTCCCGGAGGACGCCGCCCTACCTTTCTCCGACACGGGCTCTATCAGTTCCTACGCCTTGGACGCCATACGCTGGTGTGTATCCAAAGACATCCTCAACGGATACGAGGACAATTCCTTTGCCCCCGGTCGTGAAGCGACCCGCGCCCAGGTGGCTGCCGTACTTACCCGCTATCTGATGAACATCTGAGCGACGCCGACCGCTTTTTAATTTTATACAAAAGAAGGCCCCGCCATTGGCGGGGCCTTCTTTGCTTTTTTCTCAGTACATTCCGCCCATGTCGGGGGCGGCGGGAGCCGGAGCGGGAGGCTCGGGCTTGTCGGCTACCAGGGCTTCGGTGGTAAGGAGAACGCTGGCAATGGAGGCCGCGTTTTCCAGGGCGGTACGGGTCACCTTGGTGGGATCCACGATACCGGACTTCACCATGTCCACATAAGTCTCGTTGTAGGCGTCAAAGCCGGTACCCACCTTGCTGGACTTTACCTTCTCCAGCACCACGCTTCCGTCCACACCGGCGTTGGCGGCAATCTGGCGGACAGGCTCACTGAGGGCGGCGGCTACGATCTGGACACCGGTCTTCTCGTCACCCTCCACGCTCTTCAGAAGGGCCTCCACGGCGGGGATAGCGTTGACATAGGCGGTGCCGCCACCGGCTACGATACCTTCCTCCACAGCGGCCCGAGTGGCGTTGAGGGCGTCCTCGATACGCAGCTTCTTTTCCTTCATCTCGGTCTCGGTGGCGGCGCCTACCCGGACCACGGCTACACCGCCGGAAAGCTTGGCCAGCCGCTCCTGAAGCTTCTCCTTATCATAATCGGAGGTGGTGACCTCCACCTGGCTCTTGATCTGGGCCACCCGGTTCTTGATATCGGCGGCCTTGCCCGCGCCGCCCACGATGATGGTATTCTCCTTGTTGACCTTCACCTGCTTGGCCTTACCCAGCATATCCAGGGTAGCGGACTTCAGATCCAGGCCCACTTCCTCGCTCACCACAGTGCCGCCGGTGAGGATAGCGATATCCTGAAGCATTTCCTTACGCCGGTCACCGTAACCGGGAGCCTTGACGCAGCAGACATTCAGAGTGCCCCGGAGACGGTTGACGATAAGGGTGTTGAGGGCCTCGCCCTCCACGTCCTCGGCAATGATGAGAAGCTTCTTGCCTGTCTGGACCACCTGCTCCAGCAGGGGCAGCAGATCCTGGACGGAAGATACCTTCTTATCGGTGATGAGGATGACAGGCTCGTCCAGAACGGCCTCCATCTTCTCCATATCGGTAGCCATGTAGGGGGTCACATAGCCCCGGTCGAACTGCATGCCCTCCACCACCTCGGAGTAGGTCTCGGCGGTCTTGGACTCCTCCACGGTAATAACGCCGTCGGCGCCCACCTTCTCCATGGCCTCAGCGATGAGCTTGCCGATGGTCTCGTCCCCGGAGGAGACGGTGCCTACCCGGGCGATGTCCTCGGTGCCCTTGACCTTCTTGGAGTTCTTCTTGATCTCGGCGACGGCGGCGTCGGCGGCGGCCTTGATGCCCTTCTTCATGACCATGGGGTTGGCCCCGGCGGCCAGGTTCTTCAGGCCCTCCCGGACAATGGCCTGGGTCAGCAGAGTGGCGGTAGTGGTGCCGTCACCGGCTACGTCGTTGGTCTTAGTGGCCACCTCTTTGACAAGCTGGGCACCCATGTTCTCCATGGGATCAGGAAGCTCGATTTCCTTGGCGATGGTCACACCGTCGTTGGTGATGAGGGGAGAGCCGTACTTCTTATCCAGCACCACATTCCGGCCCTTGGGACCCATGGTGATCTTCACGGTGTCGGCAAGCTGGTCCACACCCTTCTGAAGGGCCTTGCGGGCCTCCTCACCGTAAGCAATGAGTTTAGACATGATGATTTACCTCCGATTCAAAATGATCGGGCGCACACTGTGCGCCCCTACAGGGGATACGCCTGTGCGGTAGGGGCGCACAGTGTGCGCCCGCAGAGGCTTTATTCCACGATGGCGAGGATGTCGCCCTGACGGACGATGGTGTATTCCTCCCCGTCCACCTTGACCTCGGTGCCGGAATACTTGCTGGTAATGACCTTCTGGCCCTTCTTTACGGTCATCTTGACCTCTTTGCCGTCCACCAGTCCGCCGGGACCTACCGCGATGATCTCGGCCACCTCGGGCTTCTCCTTGGCGCTGCCGGTGAGAATGAGGCCGCTCTTGGTCTTCTCCTCGGCCTCCATCATCTTGATGATGACCCGGTCTCCCAAAGGCTTCAGCTTCATAACTTGGTTCCTCCTTATATTGTTTTTCTTACCAAACATTTTTAGGCGTTAGCACTCTTTTTCTCCGAGTGCTAACCGCAAGTAAGATAATAACGCCCCCGCCAAAAAAAATCAACCCCTTTTTGGAAAAAAAAGGGGTCGACCGTTTAAAATTCAAGATTTGTTCATAATGAGGCCCCGGCGGCCGCCCTTTCCGACAGGATCTCCACTCCCACAGGCCGGAAAAAATTCACCTTATACTCCGAAAGCCGGATGGTAAAGGAGGTATCCCGCAGGACCTCCCCGTCCACCACCGCCGAAAGTTCCTCTCCGGCGGAGACCCTCACCCTGTCCCCGTGCCAGTCCCGGACCAGGTGGGGACACTCTTTATACCGGCCCTTGGCGTATTTGCCCACACATCCGGCAAACTCCGGAAGGCTCACATCCCCCACCAGCAGCATGTCCAGCGTCCCGTCATCCGGCCTGGCCTCGGGAACGGGCCGAAAGCCGCCGCCATAGTACTGGCCGTTGCAGACGCAGACCAGGGCGGTGGGCCCCCGATGGAAGATGGGCCCCATCTCCACCGTCATAGGCCGGGTGATCCCCTTCCCAACGGTGGCGATCAGAGAGAGGATGTAGGCCAGCTTCTTTCCCACCAGGGGAAGCCGCTTGAACCGGTGAACGTCCACCGCCACCCTGGCATCCACCCCCACGCATACCACATCCAACCCCAAAAGGCCGTTGCAGTCCACCAGGTCATACTCCGCCTGGGGGCCGTCCTTCAGCGCGGAAAGGTCGGCAAAACGTTTCCTCCCCGCCCGCCCGAAGATCCGCAGGAAATCGTTCCCCGTCCCCATTGGCACGTTGGTCACCGCCGCCCAGCTCTTTCCGGCGGCGGCGTTCACTACCTCGTTGAGGGTCCCGTCCCCGCCGCAGGCATAGAGCCGCACCGGATCCCCCCGCTCCAGCGCCCGAAGGGCCAGACGCCTGGCGTCTCCCGCCCCGGCAGTGGTATAGATCTCGGCCTCCCCCTCCGGAAAGGTCTTCTCCACCCGCTCCAAAAGGCTCCCGGCGCTGTTCCTGGGTCCCGCCACAGGGTTGATAATGAATACGTGCCGCATCAGAACAGATCCACCCGCTGCTCCGGCCGGGCCAGTCTGGCAGCCAGGGCGGCGGCCTCGGCCCGGGTAACGGCGGCGTCAGGACAGAAGGAGAGTTCCTCATTCACTCCGGTCAGGATCCCCTTGGTATAAAGGCCGTAGATCGCCCTGGCCTCGGCGTCACCGGAGTCCACATCCGTCACCGCCGCCATGACCTGAACCGGGTTATTGCGTTGCGGAAGGCTTCGGGCCAGTTCGGTGGCGCTGAACACCTGGGCCAATTCCCGGCGGGTAAGGGGCCTTTCATAATCGTCAAACTGCTGGGCGGTAATGATACCGCTGGCCAGACAATAGGTGACGGCGTCGGTATACCAGGGGGTGGAGATATGGGCGGTGGTATGGAAGGTATCCCCCTTATAGCGTGAGTCCATATTAGCCGCCATCTGGATGGCCTCCGCCACCGTCACCTCCCGTCCCGGCTCAAAGGTGGCGCTTCCCGTCCCCGACATGATCCCCGTATTGTAGGCAATGTCCACCCACAGCGCGAACCAGTCCCTGGGGTCTACATCGGCAAAGGAGGGGACCCTGCCCCTTGTCAGGGGAAAACGGCTCCCCTCCACTCCCAGGGAGGCCAGAACGCCGGGGATCTGGAAAATAGGGGTCACCGTTCTTCCGCCCCCCTTGGAGGTCAGGATCAGTGCGTCCAGTCCTCCGCTGGTCCCCAGCTCTACGCTTACATAGCTGATGGGGTAGACCTCATTGGTCTCCTTTCCGGAGGCGTCGGTGTAGGGAAGGATACTCACCACTCCCCACTCGTCCCCCTTCTGGGCCATATAGAGGCCGTAACCGGCAGGCATCAGAGTATCGTATTCCGGCTGGATCAGATAGGCCCCGTCGGGACGGATGACCCCCAGCTTTCCGTCCAGGTTCACCGCCGCCATCCCCAGGGTAAAGGAGACCACCGAGCGGTATTGAAAGGGAATGACCACCTCTCCGCCGCTGCCTACAAAGCCCCACTTTCCCTCCTCCTCGGCCTGGGCCAGCCCCTCGCTGTAGCCGTAGACCGTATAGGCTCTCGCCCCGGAGAAGGCTCCCGCCAGCAGACTCAGCGCCAGCAGCAGCGCCGGGAGCCGGTACGTCTTTTTCATCTCTTCGCCTCCTTAACCATAGAAAAACACATCGCACTTCAGCGGTCCGTTATAGAGTTTTCTCTTCTTATCCGCCTTTTTCCCGAAGGTCCGCTCAAACTCGGTGTGGGAGGAGAGAAGGGCCAAGCTCCACCCCTCCGGGACCTTTCTCCAGGCTTTTCCAAAGGCGGCATACAGTCCTTCCGCCTCCCGCTTTTCCAGGATCCGCTCCCCGTAGGGGGGATTGGTGACTATCCTCCCCACCGGCTCTGTGGGGGCAAAACGGACGGCGTCGGCCACCCGGAAGCGGACAAGCTCCTCCACCCCGGCCTTCCGGGCGTTCTGCCGGGCCAGTTCCACCGCCTGGGGATCAATGTCGCTGCCCTCGATGTCATAGGTCCCGTCATACTCCAGATCCATGGCCCGGTCCCCCTCCTCCAACCACAGTTTGGAGGAAAGCCAGGTCCACCTTTGGGCGGAGAAACTCCGCCCCAGGCCGGGAGCCCGGTTCTTGGCGATGAGGGCGGCCTCGATGGGAATAGTGCCCGAACCACAGAAGGGATCCCGAAAGGGATCCTTCCCGTGATACCGGGACAGCAACACCATCCCCGCCGCCAGGGTCTCCCGCAAAGGGGCCGTCACGCTCATGGCCCGGTAGCCCCGCTTATGGAGGCTTGGACCGGTGGAATCCAGATAAACTTCGGCCATATCATCCATAATAAACAGACGCACGGCGTATTCCGCCCCCGTCTCAGGAAGCCTCTCCATACCGTAGGCCTGCCCCAGCCGGTCCCCCAGGGCGGCTTTCACCACCGCGATACACCGCTGCTGGGAGGTAAGCTTGGAGTTCACCGTCCTGCAGCGGATGGGAAAGGCTCCCTCCCTGGGGATCCACTCCTCCCAGGAAAGGGCCCGGACCCCATCGTAAAGAGCGTCAAAATCAGGGGCGGGGAATCTCCCCAGCCGAAGCAGCACCCGCTCCCCGGTCCGCAGGCACAAATTGGCCCGGACCAGGCTCTCGGGAGTATAGTCCCACAGCACCCGGCCATTTTCCGAGCGGACATTTTTGGCGTCCAGCCGCTTTAGCTCCTGGGCACAGACCCCTTCCAACCCGAAAAGGGTGGGCGCCACCAAGTCCAACCGCGCCATTTCCCACCCCTCCTTGTCTGAGTTCTTTTTTCTTTTGGACGAAAAATCCGTCGAAAAGTTCCTATTTTACATTATAGCCCCTTTGGGAGGGTTTGGCAAATCTTTTTGGGAGAAAAAAAGACCCCCAACGGCCGGATTTTCCGCACCGTTGGGGGTGATGGCTTATTTCTTGAAGCGATCCATTAAAACAGAAACCAGGCAACGGTCCTTCTGTGCTTTCATCAGCACAAAGGAACCGCCCCCTTGTGTTCTGTCTCCTTGTCACTCAACGAAAAAGTATAATCTTGACCTGCATTTTCGCCCCTTTCCTTTTCTGTTGATCTATACTACAATAATTATGTATTTATACATTGACCTTGGGGGCACTTTAAATGAACTCACCTTCTTATCTTGCCTACCTGTTTTTCGTGTGTTTGTTTCTCGCTCAACTGATATA
>CANOHR010000062.1 GCA_947565875.1 uncultured Pseudoflavonifractor sp. | reverse complement strand
TCTGTGCCGCCAGACCCTTCAGATCCTCGTCCGACATGGCCCACAGTTCTCCTGTGCCCTTTCTTTCCATCTTTTCCTCTCTCCTTTGTCTTTTTCGGGAGGGGCTAGCCCCTCCCCTACGATTTCGTCGTCGCAAACGCTGTAGGGGCGCTTCACGAATCGCCCGCCCCTCCGTCCTCCAACTCCCTCACCCGTTCCTCCACCGCCGATGCCCGTTCCGCCAATGCCGAAAGCTCTTCCCGGACCTCCTGAAACCCGGTCTGCGTCTTCTCCACCGCCGCCGGAAAGGCCTTCTCCACCTCCCCCAGCCGCCTTTCCACCTGTCGGGCGAAAAGCTCCAACTGCTCCTCCATATACCGGATATGCTCCCCCGGCTCCTCGGGGTGTTGATACCGTCTGCCAAATATGGCCATCCATCATTCCTCCTTGTTTTGCATGATTCCCTTGTGTGGGGCAGGCCGCCCTCGGCCTGCCTTCCTTATCCTTGCCCTTAAGCCTTCCCCCTGGGGGGAAGGTGGCAGCCCGAAGGGCTGACGGATGAGGGGGCGATCCCGTATAGGGATCCGCGTGGGGACCGCCCCGTACCACGTTGCTGCAAACCTGCCACACGGGCCGCCGTAGGCGGCGGCCCCTACGATTGAAATGAGGACCATCCCACCTACGGAACCTCCGTAGGGGACGGTTCCCTGGCCCCATGTGGCCGCCCGGCCCTTGACCTTGCCCTTCGTGGGGCGCGGCTTCCCAGACGCGCCGCCTTACCGCTCCGACCCCAATGTAAACTCCCTCATCACGCTCAGCACAGCACAGGGCCCCTTCCCCCGCAATCTCAACTCAAACTTATCACACCGGTTAAAAGGGATCCTCATGGGCGCCACGTCATAACTCCTTCCCGCCACCGTTCCGCACTCCATCCATGCCCTATCGTCGCACCGGCTCTCCGCCGTCACCCAGCTTCCCTGGGGCAACTCCAGCCGCAACAGCAGCCGGGAGTACCGCTTCCGCCCCGCCACCGTCTCATAGAGGGGGGCAAGCTGGGCCATCCACTCCTGCTCCGGCTCCTCCCCG
Organism: uncultured Pseudoflavonifractor sp.; assembly: GCA_947565875.1. Classification (GTDB taxonomy): domain Bacteria; phylum Bacillota; class Clostridia; order Oscillospirales; family Oscillospiraceae; genus Vermiculatibacterium. The sequence continues at coordinate 5,429 of CANOHR010000062.1, read as the reverse complement.
CCGCCGTCGATGAGCCACACCTTCCCGTCCTCCCCGGCAAAGTAGAGCGCATTCCCCAACCGGGCAAAGTCCCGTACACGGGTATCGTCCTCCCGGAGCCATAGCCCCTTCCCCGGATCGTAGACCAGCAGGTGGGACTCGTCCCCCTCCTTGGCGGAAAGGTAATACCTCTCCCCGTCGCTTCCCCCGATCCCCTGGCTGAGCCGCCGCTCCCCAAAGCCCCCGGACAAAAGCCGGGGCGTCCCGCCTCCGTAGGCGTACACCCCCCGCTGGCCCAGGTAGTAGAGGATATCGCTGATGATGACCTGGCTTTTGTCGCACCCCGCCTTTACCCCCGGTACGCCAAAGGTATGTACCTCATAATAAGGCGGGTAGGCTCCCAGTACCTTGTGAAGACAGTCCTCCTTCCAGAAAAGCACCCCCTCCGAGTACCCCACGCACCCGGTAAAGGCCCCGTCGGTGCCCACCGCTATGGCACAGCTGTCCGTGGACAAGCCCTTGTTCACATAGAAGTTGGTGGGATCCCCCAGGGCGGAAGCCCAGATGGTATGCCCCTCGCACCCCCACAGCCGGTTCTGGCTCTCGCAGATGAACTCCAGCGGCGGTACCTTTCTCTCCACTGTCACGGTCCCCTCCACCAGGCCCTCCTTCTGAAAGAGGTCCGCGCTGAAGGTGATCTTTGTATCGGTGATCTCCTCGATCACGGCGGCCTCCCTGTCGTTCTCCCCTGCTCCCGTAATGGCCACCGCGTCCCCCTTTTTGAAGTGGTCCAGCAGGCTTTCGTTGTCCAGGGGGCACTCGTAGACCTCGTACCAAAGCGTATGGCTCCTTCTGCTTCCCTCCCGGTCTCTGAGTACGGCGTACCGCTCCGGGTGGATCTGGGCATACCCGTCCCCGCCCCACCTTGTGTTCAGTCCGTCGCCGCCGCTTATCATCAACATAACGCTGTCCCTCGGCACCTCTGATATTTTCATTTCCCGCTGGTTGGCCAGCACCCAGCCCGCAGCCGTCCGCTTCACGCTGTCCCCCACCGTTACATAAGGGAAATCGTAATCCCGGTCTGTTCCAAAATATTCCCGCCAGCTGGCGGGGTACTCCTCATTCGTCGGCTCCTTTGCCGGGATCTGCCGCCGGGTATCCGTCTCTATGCTCCTGTCCGTAAACGTACAGGACCTTTCCGACAGCGTCACCCTGGCCCCCATGGGCTTTACCTTTTCATCCTCCAGGTCCAGGTACACCATATCCGGCCATAGGACCAGCTTGGTGTTCACCACGGCGAACCTCTTCTCCCCCGCCTTCACCGTGCCCACCTTCCTCCCATCCAGCAGCACCTCCGTCCCCCGCACCGCCGCCAGCTTCCCGTGGGCACAGAGGGCGGCGATCCCCTCATACCCCGCTTTCTGCGTCCTCCCCTTCCGTGTGGTGAGCGAGGGCCACCGCCGGAAGGACACATTCAGGGAATCCCCCAGATCCCCGTCCCGCCTCTCATCCGACCAATTGATCCCCCCCATGGCCACCACCTCCCGCTTCACCTTCTCCGCTTCATAGCCAACCTTCGCCAATTTCATCCCATCTCTCCTTTCTCTCCTCTTAAAAGCCTTCACCCTTGACCTTCGCCCTTGACCTTCGTAGGGGCGGGTCCTAGACCCGCCCGCCTACCCCACCTTCCAATTCCCACCCCGCCGGGGCCTGTGCTTCCTTCTCCACCACGCTCTTGCCTCCCCCAGCAAAGCGTTATACGCCGCCATATCGTTGGCATACAGCCCCATCTCCTGGTTGTAATAATCGATCTTGGCGGCAAGATACAGCTGATAGACCTCCTCATAGGCCCCCGTCAGCAGCAGCACCGGATCCTCCTCCGGCCAGGGGCAGGCCCTGGGGGAGACCCCCGCCATCTCCCCCAGCTGCCCCTCCAGTTCCCAAACCCACCGGGCCTTCTGCTCCTCGCCCACCGTATTGAGCCGCAACGCGTCCGACCGCGCCATCACCTCACTGAGCCTCATGCCTCAGCCTCCTTGACCTTCGTCAGCGTCAGGGTATAGCTTTTCGCCCTGCTGTCCTGAAGCCCCGTGGCGTCGGTGACCACCACCCGGTACTCTGTCCCGGCGGTACTGGCCGCCAGACGGGCCCAGCATACCCCGCTCTGATCCCAGCCCAGGGCCTCCAGGTCCGCGCCTCCCGCCGCCTTCTCCGGACAGCTTTGGATGGCCTGGGACATGCCGGTGGAAAAGTTCCCTTCCCCGTCCTTCCGAAACAGATAGATCCGGCTCTTTCCCCCCTTCGGGATCTCTTCGCCTCCAGCGCTCTCTCCGCAGGTCAGGCGTACCCAGGCCTGTCCCCCGGCAGTGGTAAGGGTAAGCTTTTCCTCCCCCTCCACCGTCTCGGGAAGGGCGGCTGCAAGGACGCTTTCCCCGTCCTCCCCCATGAGCTCCGCCTTCACAAGCTGCCGCTCCGGCCAGCCCCGGAGCAGCTCTACCTCATATATCCGCCCGCTGTTGGTCTCGTTATTCAAACCGTCGGCGTCATCCTGGGCCTTCACATGGAGGTATACCGTTCCCGCCTTCTCCCCCGGCCCCGCCTCCGGGGCCAGGTCCACCGCCATACCGCTTCTGTATTCGTAAATGAATTCCCCATCCACGACCTTGTCCGTCCTTCTGACCAGCCCATATTTTCCTCTCTTGTGATTCCGGAAGCCCCGCTTTTCCAGATTGCCGGAGAGCCACGCCTCCGGCTCCTCCGTCCGGGCGGTCACATAGACCTTCTCCGCCTCCGCGCTCACCCACAGCCGCAGCTTGGCGGGGACCGGCCTGTCCGCTCCCACGTCCTCCGGGGGAAAGGCGGGCTCCTCGGACCATTCTCCTACCGCGTAGGCGCTGGGCGGCACGTCTCCCCGGAAGTCCGTCCCCTCCTCCCAGGCCCACAGGGCAAACCGGTCCTTCTCCCTGTCCACCGGTCCGCCCGCCTTTTTCAAAAGGACGTCCACCCCCTGCCTCTCTACATATGGCCCGGTGTTTGATTCGTACAGTGTCTCCATCCTCCAAGCCTCCGGGTCCTTTTGGGGCAGTCCTCTCCCGTCCAACTCCACCCGGCCCAGACGACAGTTTCCCGCGGGCTCGGTGTTATAGACCTCCAGTACGCCGTACTCCACCTCTTCTCCTCCCGCGTCCACCTGAAAGTAGATCCTGCCGCACACCTTGTCCCAGTCCTCCGTCCCCTCTACCGCAAAATTCCCTATCAGGGGATAGGTCATGGGATCGGCGTCAGGGCAATTCGAACCATCCTCCCCCGGCATAACAAAATTGGCCGTTGTCGTGTAAGGCAATCTGCGGTTTATGATAAGTCCGGTCCCTTTGCAAACACTCGCCACTGGCAGCACTCCTTTGTATGGGCTGTCCTGCGGATGCCGTACGGCATTCACTGTTGCCGGACTATTTGCCGCGTGAAGGCTCGACTTATGGATACAACCCCGGTACACCCTCCGCCGGATGGGCCGCCCCGTACGGGGATCCCCGTTGTCATAGTAGCGGCTCCTCTCCAACTCCGTCATCCCGTAACTCCGGCAGGGATCATGCTTCGCCGCGATCTCCGCCATCCTCCCGTACCGTTCCTCCGCCTGGGCCAGGGTCAGGCGGAGGGGACTCCCATCCACCTCGCACTGGGGTTCTGCCTGTATATGATGTGAAGTAAGGGTCACGCTCTCCACCCGGCGGTCTCCCCCCACGCACCGGACCCGGATGGCATACCTGGTTTTCACCGTCCCGTCCTCCAGCGCCACTGTGACCTCAAGGACCCCGCTCCGGCAGGGAGCGTCAACGGTTTTCCCGCTGGTGATAAGGGTGGTATTGACGATCCCCTCCGTCAGTTCCACCGGCGCCGGACAGCCCTGGGGAGCCTCCTCATCCGCCGTCCGCACCGGCCAACGCCTGTCCGTCCCCCTGATCTCTACGGTCCCCCGGCGCAGCCCGTTTTCGTCCTCTTTCACCCACAGTTCCACACCGTTTACGAACCAGTTTCCTTCCCCGTCCTGGCTCAGGGCCCCGCTTGCCACGTCCACCGTCAGTTCCACGCCGGCCCCCTCCTCCGTCAGGGGAAACTCCTCCGTATAGAGAGCCAGACTCTTTCCCCCGATCCGGCTCCGCTCCAGATCCAGTTCCCCCGACCCGGCCGCGCTCCCGCCGCCTCCGCTTCCCCCCACAGCATTCATCAGCCACCCGGCTGGAAACTTCTTCATCTGCTCACTGTCCGCTCCGTCGATAATGGGGATATAATCCCCCTGAGCAGGGGCCTCCTTCACCTCCGCCCCGCTCTCCACATTTCCCAGCCGGGTGATGGGCAGGTCAATGGTATCCTGACCCCCGTCCCGGCCCTGCAATACAATGTCTCTTTCCTTAATAGGCATTTGATTCCCTCCTTGTCTTTTAAATATGGGGCGGGGGAGGATGATCCCCCGCCCCGTAGGGGCGGCCTTTATGGTCGCCCGCCCTCGCCCTTGCCCTTTGCCCGTCATTGCGAGGCCCGCAAAGCGGGCCGTGGCGATCCGTCCCCCTCATTCCCTTTGAACCACGTAGGGCGGACCGCCGAGGACGGCGGTCCCTACCGATACGCTTTTTCCCTTTGAGCTTGTGGGGCCCGCCCCCCTGGGTGGGCCGCCCTTGCCCTTGTCCTTCGTAGGGGCGCACATCGTGCGCCCGCCGCCCTTACTCCTGGGCCGTCTCCTCACTTACCACCCGGACGAACATTTCTCCATCCTTCATATCCTGGGGGACCTCCGTCCCATACCGCACCCCCCGCAGAGAATCCAACCGTGCCTTGTCCTCCTTGCTCATAAGCCCGTTGGCCTCGCCTGTGGCGACCGTGGCCTCCGCCTTAGCGTCCCACGACGCCTTCTCTTCAACGGTGACGCTCTCCATCCCCTCCAGCTTGGCCTTCAGGGCGGTGGTAAAGTCCTCGGTCGAGAGCCCCTTCCCCTCCTCCTTGTCCACCTTGCCGCCAATGGCCGCGCTGAGCGCGTCCGATACGTCCTTATGAGACGCGATGTAGTCCGCGATCTCCTTCAGCGTATCGTAGGTCTCCGGCGCCCCACCGATGAGAGCGTCGATGGCCGCGCCGATCTTCTCGTCCACATTGTCCCCGCTGGGCAGACCCTTCAGCGCCGTCAAAATCTCCCCCAGCGCCGCCGCCAAAGTCTTCTCCGCCCCGTCCCAGGTCACCGTCACATGCTCCCCGGTGGACTTGGCAATGATGTCCTCCAGCACCCCGTTCAGCTTGATCTTCTCCAGAATGTTCTTTACCTTAGCCATGATCGTTTCCTCCTGTTTTTGAATAATTTGTTTTGTTGTTGTGTCCCATGGAAAACCATCCCACCTACAGGATCTCCGTAGGGGCGGGTCCCATCGGACAGCCGTTAGCGGCTTTGCCGCTTTACGGAT
>CANOHR010000061.1 GCA_947565875.1 uncultured Pseudoflavonifractor sp. | reverse complement strand
GTAGGGCGCGCCGACTCCGCCTGCTACACAATTGACGGATATTGGAAAATTGGTGAAAGAATACCTTTTGGCTTCTGAACGGGCCTATCCCGGTTTGAAAATTGATGTTTATGCCATTATGCCCAATCATGTTCATATCCTTTTTACCACACCCGGGGAAACCCGGGGCGCGCCGGGGGCGTCGCGCCCTACGGCGTTGGTATCCCGTATGGTGGCGGCTATCAAACGATTTTCTAACCGGGATGCGGGAATAGACCTTTGGCAACCCTCCTTCTACGACCACATCATCCGGGACCAAACGGATTATCTGACCAAATGGAACTACATCGACACCAACCCCGCCCGGTGGACGGAGGACGAATACTATATCTGAAAGGCGACTGCTATGGGCTTTTTTGAAAAGATCAAAACGGGGCTCTCCCGGACAAGAGAGAACATCGGCCACTCCTTCGACCAGCTTTTTGCCGGGGAACTGGACGACGATTTCTACGACGGCCTGGAGGAGACCCTGATCCTCTCCGACGTGGGAGTGGATACTGCCCTGGAGATCAGCGGCGAGGTCCGCCGCCGGGCCAAGCTGGGCAAGTGCAAGTCTGCCGCCGAGGCCCGGGACACCCTGAAGGATGTTCTGACGGGGCTTTTGAACATTGGCGCAGCGGAATTGAATTTGGAAAACCGTCCCGCCGTGTGCCTTTTTATCGGGGTGAACGGGGTGGGGAAGACCACCACCATCGGCAAGCTTGCCGCCCGGATGAAGGGGGAGGGCAAGCGCTGCCTTGTGGCTGCGGGGGACACCTTCCGGGCCGCCGCCGCCGACCAGCTGGAGATCTGGTCGGAGCGCTCGGGTGTGGATATCATCCGGCAGCATGAAGGGGCGGACCCTGCCGCCGTGGTCTTCGACGCCTGCGCCGCCGCCAAGGCCCGGAAGGCGGACGTGATATTGGTGGATACCGCCGGGCGGCTCCACAATAAGCAGAATTTGATGAACGAACTGAACAAAATAAGCCGGGTCATTGACCGGGAATTGCCCGAGGCCAGCCGGGAGACCCTTCTGGTGCTGGACGCCACCACCGGACAGAACGGCCTTATCCAGGCCAAGCAGTTCATGGAGTCCGCTGGACTCACCGGAGTGGTCCTCACCAAGCTGGACGGCACCGCCAAGGGGGGCATTGTCATTGCCATTGCCCGGGAGTTGGGGGTCCCCGTCAAATTTATCGGTGTGGGCGAGGGGATCGACGACCTGATGCCCTTTGAGCCGGAAACCTTTGTGGAGGCGTTGCTGTAAAAGAGGGAACGGGCGGGTTTAGAACCCAGGGAAACGTCCCCTACAGTCCTCACTTCGTAGGGGCGGGTCCCAGACCCGCCCGAGCCGCACCAACGTAAAAATGTGGGACCGCCGCCCTCGGCGGTCCATAGGGAGGAACCCTGTATGTCCCGTATCGACGGAAGAGAAAACGATCAGCTTCGTCCCATTGAGATCCTGCCCCATATCAACAAATTTGCCGAGGGCTCCTGCCTCATCCGCTGCGGCAACACCCATGTGCTTTGCTGTGCCAGCGTGGAGGAGGGGGCGCCCAAGCATGTGCCTGAAGGAACGGGCTGGGTCACGGCGGAATACTCCATGCTTCCCCGGGCCAACCGGGAGCGGAGCCGCCGGGACATCGCCAAGCTGAAGCTCTCCCCCCGTTCCGCCGAGATCCAGCGCCTGGTGGGCCGGTCTCTCCGCGCCTGTGTGGATATGGCGAAGCTGGGGGAGCGCACCGTCACCATCGACTGCGACGTTCTTCAGGGAGACGGGGGCACCCGTACCGCCAGCGTCACCGGGGGCTATGTGGCCCTTGCCCTGGCCGTTCAAAAGCTGATGGAGGATGGCGTGTTGGAGGAAACCCCTCTTATGGACAGCGTAGCCGCCGTATCGGCGGGGATCGTAAGGGATGATCTGCTGCTGGACCTGTGTTACGAGGAGGATTCCTCCGCTCAGGTGGATCTGAACTGCGTCATGACCGGTTCAGGCGGGATCGTAGAACTTCAGGGCACCGGGGAAGGACGCTCCTTTACCGTAGAGGAGCAGCGCTCTCTGGTAGACCTCTGCGCCAGGGGGATCGGGGAGCTTCAGAAGCTTCAGAAAAGCGTGTTGGGAGGCTGAAACCAATGAAAATGGTGCTTGCCAGTAAAAACGCCCATAAGCTTACCGAGATGTCCGCCATCCTCTCCCAACTGGGGATCGAGGTGGTGCTGGAATCCGATGTGGGCGTGGATGTGGAAGTGGAGGAGACGGGGACTACCTTTGAGGAAAATGCCGCGCTGAAGGCCGTGGCGGTCATGAAGGCCTGCGGCCTTCCTGCCATTGCCGACGACTCCGGCCTCTGCGTCACCGCTCTTGGGGGCGGTCCGGGGGTCTATTCCGCCCGCTACGGTGGGGAAGGGCTCAGCGACAGGGACCGCTATCAGCTGGTACTGAACGGTCTCAGTGGGCAATTGGACCGGAGCGCCAAGTTTGTTTCCGCCATCTGCTGCGCCTTTCCCAGCGGCGGTATGGTAACTGCGAGAGGGGAGTGCCCCGGCCTCATCACATACTCTCCCAGAGGGGAGGACGGCTTTGGTTACGACCCGGTGTTTCTGGTGCCGGAGAAGAAAAAGACCTTTGCCGAAATGACCGCCCAGGAGAAGAACGCCATCTCCCACCGGGGAATCGCCCTGCAAAACTTCAAGGTGGAACTGGAGAAATACCTGAAGGGCTGACCGCCCCGTAGTAGGGCGCGACGCCCCGGCGCGCCGACATGAAGAAAACCTGCCCTGTGGGGCGCGGCTTCCCAGACGCGCCGCCCGGACAAGGAGGAACGAAATATGGAACTGACAAGCAAACAGCGCGCCCAACTCCGGGCGCTGGGTAACCCCCTGGAGCCCATCGTCCACATTGGGAAGGGAGACCTGGGGGACAATTTGATCCGTCAGGCGGACGAGGCTCTGGAAGCCCGGGAACTCATTAAATGCCGGGTGTTGGAGACCTCAGAGTATACCGCCAGGGAGGCCGCCGAGGCCCTTTCCAAGGCCACCCGCTCCGAGGTGGTCCAGGTCATTGGAACAAAATTCATTCTTTATCGTCAAAGCCATAAAAAGGATAAGAAGGATAAGATCGTTTTGATCCGGAGATAAAAAGGGGGGAAGCTGGTATGAAGATCGGCATATACGGAGGCACCTTCAACCCGCCCCATCTGGGGCACCTTGCCTCGGCCCGGTTCGCCATGGAGTACCTGGGCCTGGACCGGCTCATTTTCATGCCGGCGGGGGATCCGCCCCACAAGGAACTGCCCGCTCACTCTCCTCCGGCTCAAAAGCGGCTGGAAATGATGGCTCTGGCCGCCGATTCCATGCTGTTGCCCAGCCGGGTAGAGATTTCCGACATGGAGGTGCGGCGGGAGGGGAAAAGCTACACCGCCGATACCCTGACGGAACTTCGTGAACAGTATCCCGACGATGAACTGTGGCTTCTCATGGGGACGGATATGTTTCTCTCCCTTCCAAGCTGGAAGAAGCCGGAGGTCATCTGTGAACTGGCCCATCTGGCGGCCTTTGCCCGGGAGGAGGCTGATACGGGAGAGCGGCTGGAGGCCCAGGGAAGATATCTGGGCGAGACCTATGGAGCCCGGTGGGCCGTCATCCCCCTTCCTCAGGTAACGCCCATATCCTCCACCCGGCTTCGGGAACTGTTGGGGAAGGGCGGGGGCCGGGAGTATCTGACCAGCGCCGTCTACGGCTATATCCTGCGCCAGGGACTCTACGGGACCCACGTCGACTTGAAGGCGCTGGGCCATGAGGATCTGACCGCCTGCTCTCTTTCCATGGTCTACGCCAAGCGCCACGCCCACATCCTGGGGGTAGCGGAAACGGCGGTGGACCTGGCCCGCCGCTGGGGGGAAGATGAGGACCTGGCCTTCCGGGCAGGGGTCCTTCACGACTGCACCAAATACCTCTCTTTGGAGGAGCATTTGAACATCTGCGAAAAATACGCCGTGGAACTGGACGGCATGGAGCGTGAGAGCGCCAAGCTTCTCCACTCCAAAACGGGCGCCGCCCTGGCGAAGTACCTGTACGGCCAGGGGGACGAGGTGTATTGGGCCATCTACTGGCACACCACAGGGAAGGCGGATATGAGGGCGCTGGAAAAGATCATTTACTTAGCCGATTATATGGAGCCCAACCGGAAATTTGACGGGGTGGAGGAGCTTCGGAGGCTCTGCTATGAGGATCTGGATGAGGCTCTCCTCCTGGGGGTCAGAATAAGCATTGAGGACTTGGACCAGCGGGGCGTACCCATCCACAAAAATACACAGGCCGCCATGGATTGGCTGCTGGCGCACGGGAAAGGATAAGCTATGAGCGATCCCAAAGAGAAAAAACTGGGGCAGGCCCCGGAGAAAAAAAGCGGCAGGGCGAAACCGGCGGGAAAGCCGGCCCCCCGGTCTCCCAGGCGGAATACGGGCGGACCGAAGGCCTCCGCTCAAAAGACGCCTCCCCTGACCACCCAGCAGAAGATCCTTCGGGGGCTTTATATCGCCCTGACGGTGATCTCCGGCATTATCGTGCTGGCCTATATCGGGGTGAACCTCTTTGCCGCCCCGCCGGATGTGAACAAACCCGGCCACGGAGTGGTGGATGTGACCCGGCCTCCCATGGTGACCCAAATGGTGGACGATAAGACCGGCGAGATCATCGAGATAGAGATCCCCGGCCTTCCCGCCAACCGGAAGAAGGAATTTTATACCTTCCTCCTGGTGGGCCAGAGCCAGGACGAGGGCGGTAAGCTCACCGACACCATGATGCTGGTGGCCTACGACGTGCCCAACCAGAAGCTGAGCGTTTTGAATCTTCCACGGGACACCTACGTGCGTTACAACGGAGATCCTGTGCTTCTCAACTCCATCTTTAACCGGGGTTCCTGGCGGGCCAAGAAGGGGGAGGACCCCGACCAAAAGGGGATGGAGGCTCTGAAAAAGGAGGTCCAGGAACTCACAGGTATCTACCCCGATTTTGAAGTGGTCATTCAGTGGGAGGCCCTGGGAGAACTGGTGGACGCCATTGGAGGGGTCTACTTTGACGTTCCCTTCAACATGTACTATAACGATCTTTCCCAGCATTTTAAGATCGACGTGAAAAAGGGGTATCAACTTCTGGACGGGGAGGCCGCCATGGGCGTGGTCCGCTGGCGGCAAAACAGCATTGGCGATACCGGGATGAAGGACAGTCATTACGGCTACGCCGAGGGGGATCTGGGCCGGATCAAGACCCAGCAGGCCTTTATGAAGGCGGTCCTTGCCAAGTGTCTCCAGCCCGAGACCCTGCTGGGGAACCTGGGAGAGTATATCGACATTTTCCAGAAAAACGTGGTGACCGATCTGTCGGTGGCCAACATGGCCTACTTTGGGAAATCGGCCATCGGCGGACTGGACATGGACAACGTTACCTTTATCACCCTTCCCAACACCTACGCCGGTAACGGGCATCTGCTTCCCCTGGGGAACCAGATCGTTAAGGCGGTCAACGAGAACTTTAATCCCTACGAGGAGAATATCCGCCTGGGTGAACTGGACCTGGTGACCGCCATCGCTCTTCCCACCGCCACCCCGGACCCGGAGGAGACGGAGGACCCCGACGCCTCGGAAAGCCCCGACGCCTCGGAGAAGCCTGACAGCAGCGCAAGCCCCAGGCCCACCGAAGGCGAGGATGTGGTCCTGCCGCCGGGATCCTTTGCACGGCCTTCCGCCGGCCCCGGTCCCAATGGAAGCCCCCGGCCCAGCGGCAGCGCCGCTCCCTCAGGGTCTCCCCGGCCCGGCGGAAGCGGGGCCCCGGACGGAAGTCCTGCCCCCAAGGAGAGTGAGGGGCCCAACCGTTCCCCGTCCCCCGGAGAGAGCGAGCGTCCCAGCCCCACCCCCGCCCCCACGGCAGAACCCACCGCCGCCCCGGCATCCACTCCGGAACCTCCGGCGGACACTCCCACGCCCGTGTTTACTCCCCCTCCCATGGAGGAGGAACCCCTGTTGCCCCCCATGTAGGGCTCGATGACCTCATCGGCCACTTGCCCCGTAGGGCCCGATGACCTCATCGGGCCGGTCCGCCACCAAAGAAAGGAGACGCTTATGACCCCAAAAGAGACCGCCCTGTTACTGGCAAAGGCCCTGGACAGCAAGAAGGGGCTTGATATCAAGGTTTTGGAGACCGGCCACCTCACCACCCTGGCCGACTATTTTGTCCTCTGCTCGGGTACCTCCACCACCCAGATCAAGGCTCTGGGCGACGTTTGTGAAAAGACCATGAAGGAGGAACTGGGAGAGCTTCCCCACCATGTGGAGGGTCACCGGGGCGGCACCTGGATCCTGCTGGACTTCTCCGCGGTGGTGGTCCACATCTTCAACGAGGAAGCCCGGGAGTTCTACGACCTGGAGCGCCTCTGGAGCGACGCCACCCCCGTAGATCTGACCTCATCACCTGCCACAAGCTTTTTTCCGCGTCTTGTGTCAACTGTACCATTCACTCTGACAAGCCCATTCTGAATGACTTCTTTTGCCTCAACTCCAGATTCCACAAATCCCGCAGCATCAACCACATACCACTTTCTCTCAATCTTATCTGGATTCGCCATATA
>CANOHR010000060.1 GCA_947565875.1 uncultured Pseudoflavonifractor sp. | reverse complement strand
TGTAAAGAAGAAAAGAATATTTTCTTAACATCATCTTAAGTTTGGGGAAATTCTCTTGAAAAGGATTTTTTCTGTGTTAAAATCGGGATAAATCGACAAGAGAGGAGAGAGTTGAGATGAAGCTGCTCCAATTTGTAGAAACGTTCAATCTGGTCGTCGCCTTTGTAATTACGGCGCTCTACTCCTACCAAGCAGTCTATCTGGTACTGGGGCTGCTTCGCCGGCATTGGAGGGACCGCCGGGAACCTGTCCGGCTTCGGCGCTATGCCGCGCTCATCTCCGCCCGGAATGAGGAAGGGGTCATCGGAGAGTTGATCGCCAGCCTGAAGCGTCAGAACTATCCGGCAGAACTTTTGGATGTCTATGTGGTGGCCGACAACTGTAACGATGATACGGCGGGGGCGGCTCAAGCCGCCGGGGCTAAGGTTTACCGCCGGTTTGACCACTCCAGAGTGGGTAAGGGCTACGCTTTGGATCATCTGCTGAAAAAGCTGACTGAGGACGGCCTGGAGAGTCGATACGAGGGTTATTTTATCTTTGACGCGGACAATATCGTGGACCCCAATTTTGTCTCTGAGATGAACCGGACCTTTGACCGGGGGGAGTTTGTGGCGGTGACAGGCTACCGCAACTCCAAGAATTTCGGCCAGAACTGGATCACGGCGGGCTACTCCATCTGGTTTTTACGGGAGGCCCGGTTTGTCAACAGTGCCCGGATGGCTTTAGGGACCAACTGCCACGTATCCGGCACCGGGTTTCTTATTTCCGCCCAGTTTCTCCGGGAAAAGGGAGGCTGGCCCTACCATTTGCTCACCGAGGACATCCAGTTTTCCGCCGAGTGCGCCGCACAGGGGAAAAGGATCGGGTATTGCGACGCCGCAGTGATCTATGACGAGCAGCCCACCTCCTTCCGACAGTCTTGGGATCAGAGGCTCCGGTGGTCCAAGGGATTTTATCAGGTGGATCAAAAGTACGCCCCCTCCCTCATAAAGGGGATCTTTCGGGGGGGAAGAAGGGGGCTGGGGTGTTACGATATCCTTCTTACCGTTACCCCCGGCGTGCTTCTTACCGTGCTGGGAGGAGCGCTTCAGATCGTGGTGGCTCTGGCCTGTCTTTCCGCCCCGGCCTATCTGGTAAAGCATGTGCTTTCTCTGACAGGGGACTTTCTGATCCAGAGTTTTTTGAGTTTTTATGGAGGATTCCTCTTCTATGGCGCCCTCACCGTCTTCAGCGAGTGGCGGAGCATCCGGGCTACCCCGGTGAGAAAGCTTTGCTTCCTGCCCCTGTTTCCCCTTTTTATGCTGACCTACATACCCATTACGGTGGCGGCCCTCTTCCAGAAGGTGGAGTGGAAGCCCATTGCCCACAAGTCTGTGACCCAACTGGACCAGGCGGCTTGACAGAACAGAACGGCGCCCCGGCGGAACATCCTTCCGCCGGAGCGCTTGTTTGCTTTATTTGTTTTTTGCCTGCGCCAGTTCCCGGCCCTCCTTGCCCGTCATATGGGAAATGTCCATTTCCAGAATGAGCATATGGCCAAGACTGCCGGAGATCTCCTTTTCCAGTTCCTCCGGGGTCCCCTGAGGGTGGTATTTCCGGCCCAAGGCCTCCCCGCCCCGGCGCAGTTCCGCCTCGTCCTCCAGAATGCTCACCCGGCCAAAGACCACAACGCTCCGGTAGGCGGTGGTGTACTTTTCCGGGATGACCTTGTCTTGATCGATGACGCAGAAGCAGGCCCGGTTATCCCGCCGGAGGGCGTCCAGCTTATGGCCCGCGGCGGCGCAGTGGAACAGGAGCTTTTCCCCCTCATAGGTATAACTCAAGGGTACGGAGTAAGGCCAGCCCTCGTCTCCGCTCACCGCCAGCACACCGGCTGTCCCCCGGCGGAGGATCGCCTCGCACTCCTCCTGAGAAAGCTGCTGGCGGAAACGGCGCATTTCCCGAAATCCCATGTAAGATCCCTCCTCAATATTTTCTCTATCATACATCAACCACCCGCCCTTGCCAACCCCGGAGTTTTTTTGTATAATGCGGGAGAAGAAAGTGAAGAGGAGGGGGCCGGACATGGAAAAGATGGAACAGCTTGGCCCCTATATCTACCGCTGGAATGAGGTTTGCTTTCCTCTGGGAGCCGATTCCCTGGCCCTGGGGGAATTCTGCACGCTGAGGGAGCGTGACCGGGTGCTGGACCTGGGCTGCGGCGGCGGGCTTTTGCTGCTGCTCTGTGCGGGAAGACAGGCGGGCAGCGCTCTCTTTGGCGTGGAGATAGACCCGGCGGCAGCGGCCCTGGCACGGGAGAATCTGGAGCAAAACGGCCTCCGGGGAGAGATCCTTACCGGAGACCTGCGAACAGCCCCTCTGCCGGAGAATATGGATCTGGCAGTCTCTAACCCGCCCTGGTATGCCAAGGGCTCTGGGGCGGAGGGAGGACCGGGCCGGGTGGAGGAGTGTGCCCTTCTGGAGTTGTGCCGGAGGGCGGCGGGGGTCCTGAGGCCCAAGGGCCGCTTTGCCCTGGTCCACGCCCCTGAGAGGCTGGTGGATCTGCTGGCAGGACTTCAGGAGACGGGATTGGAGCCCAAGCGGCTCCAACTTTGCCGGGGCCGGGGGGATCGCCCCCCCTACGCGGTACTGGTGGAGGCGGTGAAGGGCGGACGGCCCGGTCTGGATATTCTGCCCGACAGGATCCCGTAGGGCGCGACGCCCCGGCGGGCCGGGGTAGGACCGGAAGCCTCTGCCCCGGTGCAAAGCGCCGCTGCCTTGACAGCCTGTCCTGTCCCAAAATATCAAGAAAAAGGAGGTCCCACCCATGCCCGGTATACTCTATCTGGTCCCCACCCCCATCGGCAACCTGGGGGATATTTCCCGTCGGGTGGCGGAGACCTTTGCGCAGGTGGACCTGATTGCCGCCGAGGATACCCGGGTGACCCTGAAGCTTCTGAATCATCTGGGCCTGAAAAAGCCTCTTGTGAGCTACTACCGCCATAATACCGATGAGGCCGGACGGCAGATCTTGGACCGGCTCCTGGGAGGGGAAAGCTGCGCGCTGTGTACCGATGCCGGGACCCCTGCCATCAGCGATCCGGGGGAGGATCTGGTGGCCCTCTGCGCCGCCCACGACGTGCCGGTAGTCCCCCTCCCCGGTCCCTGCGCTCTGGTGACAGCCCTGTCCGCCTCAGGCCTTCCCACCGCCCGGTTTGTCTTTGAGGGTTTTCTTCCCATGAACAGGAAAAACCGCCGAGCCAGGCTGGAAGCGCTGGCGGGGGAGGAGCGGACCATGCTGTTCTATGAAGCGCCCCACAAACTTGCCGCGACCCTGGAGGACCTGCTGGCCGCTTTTGGTCCCGAGCGCCGGATCACCCTGTGCCGGGAACTGACCAAACTCCACGAAGAAATATTCCGCACCACCCTGGCGGGGGCTGCGGAACGGTACCGGGGAGAGGACCCACGGGGAGAATTTGTCCTGGTGGTGGAGGGGGCGCCGGAGGGACCGGGGGAGAGGGCTACTCTGGAGGATGGTCTGGAGCGGGTGGAGGCTCTTTTGAAGCAGGGCCTTTCCCGAAAGGATGCAGTCAGACAGGCATCTGGGGAGTTGGGCCTTTCCCGGAACGAACTGTATGCCGCCGCGATAGGAAAATAGCGCTCAATTTATTTCCATTTATGAAAAGCGGAGGACCTTCCCTACACGGGAAGGTCCTCCGCTTTTTGCACCGGCTTACAGCTGAGACATTTCCGCCAGACAACCCCGGCAGATGTTTTTGCCCTTGTAGGAGATCACTTCCGCCGCATCTCCGCAAAAGATACAGGAGGGCTCGTATTTCCGAAGGATCACGGAGGAACCATCTACATAGATCTCTAAAGAATCTTTGTCATCAATGTTCAGAGTCCGGCGCAGCTCGATGGGCAGCACCACCCGCCCCAGTTCGTCTACCTTTCTTACGATCCCAGTCGATTTCATAAGTCCATTCCCCTTTTTTGCAGAATTTCCCGTAAATTCCATTTATTGCTACAAATTCCATTATAAAGAATTTCCTGTCAGTGTCAAGCGGATCCTGTCGAGGAAAAGGAGAAGGATAAAAAATGGGACATACCCTCTGCCATGGGCGCATAAGGTGAGAGAGAAAGGGGTGGGGACAAGATGGCCATGTCGGTGATCTGGACAGGGATGGTGGCGGTGTCGGTACTCTATGGCCTGTGGACGGGGCAAGGTTCCGCGGTGGCTGCCGGGGCGGTGGAAGGAGCGGCGGCCGGAGTGGAGTTGTGTCTCACCATGGCGGGGGTCATGTGCCTTTGGATGGGGGTCATGGAGATAATGAAGCGCTCGGGGCTGGCCGACGCTCTGTCCCGGCTTCTGCGGCCTGTTTTGAGTCGGCTCTATCCAGCCTTCCGGCGGGATAAGGAGACTATGGACGCGGTCTCCGCCAATGTTTCCGCCAATCTCTTGGGGCTGGGAAACGCCGCTACCCCTTTGGGGATCCAGGCGGCCCGGCGGATGGCCCGGAAAACGCCGGGGATCGCGTCGGACAGTCTTTGTATGTTGGTGGTGTGCAATACCGCCTCCATCCAGTTGATCCCCGCCACAGTAGCCGCTGTTCGGCTTTCGGCGGGCTGCACGGTCCCCTTTGACATCCTTCCGGCAGTATGGATCGCCTCGGCAGTTTCGGTAACGGTGGGGATCCTGGCGGCAAAGCTGATGGCCCGAGTCTGGAGGAGGGAAAAGCCGTGACCTTATTTTTTCAGATGGTAGTGCCCGTCACCATTGCCTCTGTAGCGTTGTGGGGGCTGGTAAAGCGGGTGGATGTATATGACGCCCTTTGCCAGGGGGCGGGGGAGGGCCTTGGGGTGCTGCTGAAGATCGTTCCCGCCATGATAGCGCTGATGACGGCGGTCTCTATGCTGCGCGCCTCCGGGGCTTTGGAGGCCCTGGGGGAACTGCTGGCCCCCCTGCTCACCCGCCTGGGGGTGCCCCCGGAGACGGTGGGGCTGCTCCTTATCCGCCCCATCAGCGGAAACGCGGCCCTGGGGGTGGGGGCGGAACTTATTTCCGCCTATGGTCCCGATTCCCCTGTGGGGCGCACGGCGGCGGTAATGCTGGGGTGTACGGAGACTACCTTCTACACCGTAGCGGTCTATTTTGGGGCGGCGGGGGTCAAAAAGACCCGATACGCCATCCCAGCCGCCCTCTGCGCGGACCTGGCCGCTTTCCTGGCGGCAGCCTGGGCGGTAAAATGGTGGTTCGGGTGAGGAAATAAATAGAAATTTATAGGTGGTTCCATCCCTGTGCGGGCGGGTTTAGAACCCGCCCCTACACATTGCCAACCTTCGTAGGGGCCGGTTCCAAACCGGCCCGCCAGGACCACTTATAAATTTATATTTATTTCCCAATCTAACCAAACAAGCCCCGGAGCCACGGCTCCGGGGCTTGAACTTACTTTGCCAGGAAAAATCTGTCCAGAAGTTCCCGGAAGATCCCAAAGGTGGTGAGCCGGGATACCTCCTGGGCGGAGACGATGTCGATGACCTCTTTGACCTGGCCGTCCACAGTCACCGTCATTTCCCCCAGCTTTTGTCCCGCCGCCACGGGAGCCTCTACATCCTCGCACAAGGACAGGGAGGTCTCCAGGTTGTTGACCTGGGCCTTTTCCACCAGGATCCGGCCGGTCTGAGCCAAAACGGGCTGAACGTAGTCCTGCTGCCCCAGAAGCACTTTTACCGGGGGAAGAGCCTGGGCGGGTCTGGCGTCCAGGACCGTATAGTTGGCAAAGCCAAAGTCCAGCATGGATTTGGCTGTGGCGGTCCGGGTATCCTTGGTAGGAGACTTCAGGATCACAGCGATGAGTTCCATGCCGTCCCGCTCGGCGGTGGCGGAGATACAAAACCGGGCGGCGTCGGTAGAGCCGGTCTTCAATCCCGTAGCCCCATCGTAGAACCGGATGAGTTTGTTGGTGTTGGCAAGCTGAAAGGCCCCATCCCGAAGGGAATCCATCCAGATGGTGGTATACTCCCGGATAGAAGGATGATTCAGGATCAGTTCCCGGCTCATGAGGGCAATATCATGGGCGGAAGTGAGATGCCCCGGAGTGGGCAGTCCAGTACAATTGAGGAAGGTGGTGTCGCTCATTCCCAGTTCCTGGGCGCGCTGGTTCATCCGCTCCACAAAGGCGCTCTCGCTTCCGGCCAGACGCTCGGCCAATGCCACCGAGGCGTCGTTGCCCGAAGCTACTGCGGTGGCTTTGAGAAGGTCGTGGACCGACATGGTCTCCCCTTCCTTCAAATAGACCTGGGACCCACCCATGGAGGCAGCCCGGGCGGAGACCTGGACCATGTCCTCCTTGGAGAGAAGACCTGTGTCAATGGCCTCCATTACCAGCAGCAGAGTCATGACCTTGGTGACACTGGCGGGTTCCAGTCTGTCGTGGGCGTTATGCTCGTAGAGGATCTCTCCCGTCTCCTTCTCCATAAGAAGGGCGGCCCCCGCATCCACCTCGGGACTTCCGGTAACGGTGGCCTGGGCAGGTAAAATACAAAAACTGACGGCCAGCAAAGCCGCGAGATACTGTTTCATGGCGTTTCCTCCCATTTGAAATTCTGCCTATAAGATGTGGAGTTTTCCTCAGAGTATTCCCGGCGGATTTTGGAGTTTATAAAAGACAAAAAGGGTAATTTTGTCTATTTTTCCTTGCG
>CANOHR010000059.1 GCA_947565875.1 uncultured Pseudoflavonifractor sp. | reverse complement strand
AGGGGGTATTCCTGAAAGCTTCAAGCCGCAATCTTCCCGTAAAGGGCAAAAAGAAAAGGCCGCAAAAGCACAAAAAGGCCGCTTCCCGTGCGTCCCGTGGGGAGAGCATAGAGAAACGCCCGCCGGAGGTAAACACGCGGGAAGTTGCTGGGCATTGGGAACAGGATTGCGTGGAAGGGGAAAAAGGAACACCGAAAACCCTGCTTGTGCTGACAGAGCGGAAAACCCGAAATCAAATTATCCGTCTTATGCCGAGCAAAACAATGGAAAGCGTCATTGCCGCGCTGGACGACATCGAACGGGAATACGGGGCAATGTTCCCTGTGATATTCAAGTCGATCACCGTTGACAATGGTTCGGAGTTCTCCGACTGTGAGGGAATGGAACGGTCCGTGCTGGACCCGACAAAGAGGCGGACGAAGTTCTATTATTGCCACCCGTATAGCAGTTATGAGCGGGGAAGCAATGAAAATCAAAATAGAATGATCCGCCGAAAGTTCCCTAAAGGCTTTAATTTTGAGAACACGACGGCGGAAGAGGTGCAGGCGGCGGAAGATTGGTTGAATGGTTACGCCCGGCGTATGTTCGGATATGAATCGGCGGCGGAGAGGTTCGCGGCGGAGTTCCCTGCCCTGTTCTCCACCGCCGCCGCGCCAGCCCCGTCCATGCCAGCCGCGCCACATTGACAGGGGCCGGGAGGGGGTAAAATGGATTCAGAAAAAAATATAAAAAAATCTTGCATTTACTATTGACATTTTCACTATAATGGAAGGAACGAATGAAAGGAGGACTATCCCATGTATCTTGCTACCGCCGCCCAAATGAAGGAGTTCGACCGGATTGCCATAGAGGAACGGGGGATTCCTTCCTTGGAGTTGATGGAGAACGCCGCCCGGGCGGTGGTCCGGGAGCTTCTGGCCCTGCCCGTGAAAAACAGAGGGGTGGTCGTATTCTGCGGAAGCGGCAACAATGGGGGAGACGGCCTGACCGTGGCCCGGCTCCTGCTGGAGGAAGGCTGGTGGGTGAAGTGTGTCCTGGTGGGGGAGAGGGAAAGGATGACCCCCGATAGCCGGGAGATGGAGAAGCGCCTTCTGGAGGTCGGGGGAGAGTTGGAGGACTTCCAGACAGACAGCCGGGACGAGTATATAGGCTTTGACGTGGCGGTGGACGCTATTTTCGGCGTGGGCCTCCACAGCGATCTCCGCCCAGACGCCGTGTCGGCGGTGGAATGTATGGCCCTAGCCCGGTGGACGGTGGCGGTGGACGTTCCCAGCGGCGTCCACGCCGACACGGGAGAGATCCTGAGGAAAGCGGTGAAAGCCGATGTCACCGTCACCTTTACTCTTGCCAAGCGGGGCCTTTTTATTGGGAAGGGGGCCGTCCACAGTGGTCGGGTGGTGGTGGCCGATATCGGCATTTCCCGGAATATTTATCATCATGAAGATGATTTCCCTGTGAAGGTAGCGGAAAAACCCTCCCTCTATCCCCGGCGGAGGGACGCCCACAAAGGGGATTTTGGTAAAGTGTTTATCCTTGCGGGCAGCAGAGGCTACACAGGGGCGCCCTGCCTGACTGCCCGTTCTGCCGTCCGGAGCGGAGCGGGGTTGGTAACGGTGGCGACGCCGGAGGATATTTACCCTATTGTGGCAGAAAAGTGCTGTGATGAGGCCATGGTTTGGCCTATCCCAGGATCCTATGAGGAGCTTTTGAAAAAGGCTCAGGCCGCCGACATTGTTCTCATCGGTCCCGGGCTGGGGCAGGGGGAACTGGCGGAGGAAAGGGTCCTAAATCTGTTAAGGGATATTACTTGTCCTGTAATTTTGGATGCGGACGGTCTAAACATCCTTTCCCGGCATATAGATGTGTTGGAGGAAAGGACAGCCCCTACCGTCCTTACCCCTCACGACGGGGAGTTTGCCCGTTTGGCAGGCGGTGAAACGCCGATCCATGACCGCCTTGCCGCCGCCCGGACCTTTGTGGAGAAGCACCGCTGCGTCCTGGTACTGAAGGGCCACCGTACCATCACGGCGGCTACTGATGACCGGGGACATACTCAGTGCTTCATCAACACCACCGGAAACCCCGGCATGGCTCAGGGCGGCAGCGGGGACGCCCTGGCAGGCCTGATCGCCTCCCTCTGCGCCCAGGGAGAGGACGTAGCTTCCGCCGTCTGGCTCCACGGAAGAGCGGGAGACTTGGCGGCGGCGGAAAAGGGGGAGCGGGGCATGACGGTGGGAGACCTTATTGAGGCCATCCCCTATGCCATCAAGGAGTGTGAGGAGGAGTAGAGCGTTGAAAAAGCGCCTTTGCGCGCTAATGATGACCCTCATTTTGCCCCTGTCCGCCTGCGGCGGAAAAGGGAGCGGCAATGAGGCTGAGGAGGCCCTGAGCCGGATCCGGGGCCAATACCTGGAAATGACCGGCTGCTCGGGCCACGCCGAATTGACGGCGGACTATGGACAGCGTGTGTATTCCTACGGCGTGGACTTTTCCTGGCAGAGGGAGGGGGAGACCCTTCTGACCCTCACCGCTCCGGAGATCGTGGCGGGGACTGTAGCCCACATTGCCGCCGGGGAGACGGCGTTGGAATATGATGGGGTCATGCTGGAGACAGGGCCGTTGAACGCCGCCGGCCTTTCCCCGGTGGACGCCCTTCCGGCTTTGCTTCAATATGCCAGGGAGGGCTTTGCGGCGGAGTGTGTTCTGGAGGAGGGATCCTCCCGGTTCCACGTGGTCTGCCGGGACCCGGAGAAGGATCCGGGAGCAGGACCGGAGGCCAGACTCTGGTTTGAACCGGAAACCGGGGCCCTTCTTCAGGGAGAACTCAGCGAGGCTGGGGTGACGGTGATCCAATGCCAGTTTTCCGACTTTACCATGGCGTCGGCTCCTGAGGGATAAAAAGCAGCGGGCCTGTTGCAAAATTGCCATAATGCACATGGTCTGTCATTGCGAGGGCCGCCTTGCGGCCCGTGGCAATACGTACTCCTAGGTTGGGGCAACGGATTCCCACGAAAAAAGACCGCCGGGAGGCGGCTTTTTTCTCGGAATGACGGACCCTTGTGCAATTTGCGCGTTTTGCAACAGGCCCGTATTTGCCTTCAGCCGTCCAAAACCTCCTTAAAGTCGGGACAGAGGTTGGGCCGCTTGGGGTCCAGAATGACGGGGACGTTCTTCTCCTCAAAGAGCTTCATAAGCGCCTCCATGCCGTACTTCAGCTTGTATTCGATCTCCTCCTTATAGGCGGGGACCAGGTGAAGAAGGCTTAGGCGGCGGCCGTCCCTGGTCTCCAGCCGGCCCAGGGGGCTGTCGCCGCCCCCCATCAGGGTGATGGCGCCAAAGCCCACGCTGTCGTCCAGGGGAGCATAGTCCGGACCGTTGGGAAGGGTGTGGCCCCAGTTCAGCCAGGTGTTGTACTGGTGAGGGAACCGGGCCACAAACTTCAGGGTCCGAATGGGCCAGTAGGCCCGCTCCTCGGGAAGCTTGTCCGGATCCAGGGGCCAGTCGCCGGGGAGGAACAGGTAAAGCTCCGCCAACTCCAGATCCCTCCGGTGCTCCTCCGGGATCTCTCTGGCGGGGGTCATGGGCAGGTCGCTCATGCCGGTGGTATAGACCACGAAGAAATTTTGCTCCTCGTTGGGCCACATAACATGGACGTCCACATGGACAAGATCGCTGACGACCTCGTGGAGGACCCGGCTCTCCCGGCCGGGGAACAGCTCCTCAAAGCGCTCCTCCACCTCCCGGGCGTAAATGCCAGACTCCTTCGGCGTCCGAAGGCCCTCCTCCTTCAGCTCATCATAGCGGTATATAGGAGAACCGCCGGGGGTGGTGCTTTCCTTCTTTCCGCCAAACAGCTTATCCAGAAATCCCATAAAAAGCCCTCCCTTTTATATTCTGGGTCTATTTTACAAAGAAGGGGAGCGCCTGTCAATGGGAGAATCCCTTGACCTTCCCTCGTCTGTGGGGTACAATAAAAAAGCCCCTGATTTGATAGAAAAGAAGGAATCTGCATGGAAAAGGATCAACGCCGTACCTGGGCGGAAATCGACCTCAAAGCCCTGGAGCATAACTATCATACCCTTCGCGCGATGCTGCCGGAGGGGTGCAGGCTGCTGGCCCCCGTGAAGGCCGACGCATACGGCCACGGAGCCGTCCCTGTGGCGAAAAAGTTGGAGAAGCTGGGGATCGACTACCTGGCGGTGGCCTCGGTGGACGAGGGGATCGAACTGCGGAAGGCGGGGGTGGAGGTCCCCATCCTGATCCTGGGCTATACGGACCCCATTTGGGCTGGCGAACTGCTGGGCTACCGCCTGACCCAAGCCGTCTTCGATGAAGAGACCGCCCGAGCCCTTTCCCAAGCAGCGGTGAAGGTGGGGAAGACCCTTACCGTCCACATGAAGGTGGACACAGGTATGTCCCGGCTGGGGCTTCTCTGCGATGAGGGGGACCTGGATGAGACGGTGGAGGCCATGAAGCGGATGTACGCCCTCCCCGGCCTTCGCTGGGAAGGGATCTTTACCCATTTTTCCCACGCCGACGGCAGCGAGGAATACACTATGCTCCAGTTTACCCGCTTTCTGGACCTGCT
This sequence comes from uncultured Pseudoflavonifractor sp., assembly GCA_947565875.1. Classification (GTDB taxonomy): domain Bacteria; phylum Bacillota; class Clostridia; order Oscillospirales; family Oscillospiraceae; genus Vermiculatibacterium. The sequence continues at coordinate 2,189 of CANOHR010000059.1, read as the reverse complement.
GAAAAAGCTGGAGGAGAAGGGCGTCACCTTTGAAATTTGCCATTGCGCCGCCAGCGCCGCTGTGTTAAACTACCCCTGTACCTATCTGGACATGGTCCGTCCCGGCATCTCCTTTTACGGCCACTATCCCGATCCCTCCTGCGAGGGGCTGGACGGCCCGGGGCTCCAACCTCTCATGACCCTGAAAAGCCGTGTGATTTCGGTGAAGACCGTACCTGCCGGAACGGCGGTGAGCTATGGCAGGACCCACACCCTGGACCGGGAGACCCGGCTGGCGGTGCTGGGGATCGGGTACGGAGACGGTTTGCCCAGGGCCTGCTCGGATAAGCTGCGGGTTTGGGTCGGGGGCGGCTATGCCGCCGTGGCGGGCAGGATCTGCATGGACCTGTGCATGGTGGACGTGACCGATCTGCCCGAGGTGAAGCCGGGGGATGTGGCGGAACTCTATGGTCCTCACGCCCCGGTGGAGGACGCCGCAGCCCTGGCCGGGACCATTCAGTATGAATTGTTGTGTAATGTAAATAAGCGGGTGCCCAGGATCTATCTGGACTGACACCATTCCGGCTCTTCCGGCGTAAAATGACCCGGGGAGGTCAACGCCGGATGGGCGGGAGGGGATCTGAATTTCCGGGAGACCCCGGAAAGATGGGTATAAATCCCGCCGCCCCGTGGGAAAATCATAGTGACCGTGAAAGCCGGAGCTCTGCCCGGTGACAGCGGTGACTTTGAACCGCGGAGAGTGAGCCATGTGGATAGCAGCGTAAGACGTGGAGATATTTTTTATGCCGATCTGAGTCCGGTAGTGGGCAGCGAGCAGGGAGGCGTGCGTCCCGTCCTGATCATTCAGAATGATACAGGCAACCGCCACAGCCCCACCGTGATCGCCGCCGCCATTACCTCCCAGACCGGAAAAGCCCGCCTGCCGACCCACATCGATCTCTCAGCCAACACCTACGGGCTGCCCAAGGATTCCGTGGTACTGTTGGAGCAGATCCGGACCCTGGACAAGAAGCGGCTGAGAGAATATATGGGCCGGTTGGACGAGGAGCAGATGCAAAAGGTGGATGGAGCCATCGCGGTAAGCTTTGGCCTTCGCCCCCGGCAGCTGGTTTGAGTACGCGCGGTATGGATGGCGGCCTTCACACCGGATGGGGGGCCGCCCCTGCCGCAACGTCAGATACATATACATAGGAGGAGCACGATGAAGAGAAAACGATGGACTGCCCGCCTGACGAGCCTTGCCCTGGTGCTGGTCACCGTGGTAGTGGCCGCTGTGGCCGCAGGGAACCAGGGAAGCCAGTCGGATCCCCTGGTGACTTTGAGCTATCTCAACGAGAAGGCCCTGCCTGAGCTTCTGGCCCAAGTGGACAAGAAGGTGGAGGAGGGGACAAAGGAGCTGCGGGAGAAGATGGAGGACAAGGGACAGGCTGTCTTCCAGACCTTGGAGGTGGACTCCGGGAAGACGGTGACCCTGACGGCGGGGAGCCAGCTTCTCCTTCGCTCCGGCGCCGCCTCCTGTACCGACGGCCTTATTGACCTGACTACCGGGGAGACGGTGTGGGGGGAGCTGGCCGTGAACCATCTCTACATAGCCTCGGGAGAGGGACAGAAGATAACAGTGGCGGAGAAGGCCGCGGTCATGACCCTGGGCGGATATACCGTACAATAGAATAGAGGTTTCCACGTATAGAATCACTCCCTGCCTACTAATAATAGGTGGGGAGTGATGTATTTTGAAGCGTAATTGGAAGCCCTTGCTCATCAGTCTGGCCATCCCTCTGGCGGTGGGGGGCCTTTCCGCCCTTCTCACCAAAGACAGCATGAAGGGGTTCGTCTGGCTCCGTCAGCCGCCCCTGTCCCCGCCTATGTGGGTCTTTCCAGTGGTGTGGACCATCCTTTTTCTGATGATGGGCCTTGCCGCCTATCTGGTATATACCTCAGATGCCAGAAGGGGGGAGAAGCGTTCCGCCCTTTGGGTCTACGGGGTCCAGCTGGCGGTGAACTTTGTCTGGCCCATCTTGTTTTTCAATTTAAACTGGTGGCTTTTGGCCTTTTTCTGGCTTCTTCTGCTGTGGCTGATGATCTTGGGCATGACCGTCCAGTTTTACCGCATCCGCCCTATGGCGGGCCTTCTTCTGATCCCTTACCTGGTCTGGGTGACCTTCGCGGGCTATCTCAATTTCGGGATC
>CANOHR010000058.1 GCA_947565875.1 uncultured Pseudoflavonifractor sp. | reverse complement strand
AATAAAATAGAACCCCAAAAGGGCGGTGACAATGGCGAAGACCTCGTAAAGGTAATCCTGGACCACCGGGTCTGCGGCCCTGGACTGGTAAGTGGAGATAAGCCACACACAGTAGAGGATACAGGGCTCCAGGGCGGACAAGCACTCCTTACCGTCCTTCTTTTGCAGGATGGCCCGGCTCCAGAAGAAAACACAGGGGAGACTTCCCAGACAAAGGACAATCCGCAGAGGGGGAAGGACTCTGGAGGCGGCCTTGGCAAAGGCGGTCTCCCCCGTGTAGAAGGAAGCGCCGTTTACCATATACTCCATGATCTCCAGACCACCGCTCACAAGAAGAAGCATGGCGGAGAGGATCAAGGCGGTGGCAGCCAGGGTATTCTGTTCTCCTGCGGCAAAGGCGCTCTCCCAGGAAAGGGGGCCGTTCTCCTTTCGGCACAGAAAAAAGAACAGCAGGGCCATGCAGGCGGAAAAGGCGATCATGACCATGGCGGCGGGAGCGCCAGGGATAGCCAGGGCGGTATCCGCTTCAAAGCCGGTGGCAAGCTGCCATTTCCGCAGGGCAAATCCCGCGCCTCCGCCCAGCAGGGCCAGGAGGGCCGGGAGAATTTTTTTTCCCATGGTATCGATCCTCTCTATGGGGTAGATTCCGGGCTGAACATATAGTATACCACAGATTTTCCCATTTGAAAAGTAGGGCGACGGTTCCCTGACGCCCCGGCACGCCAAAGGCGTGACGTTTTCCGTCACATTCGGGTCACCGCCGCGAAGGAGGCTCCCGCCAAAGAGGCCAAGGCCTGGGGGGAAAGAGTTACCTGGCGGCCGATCTTCCCGGCGGAGACCGTCATTTCGGGAATGGCCTGGGCGGAAGCGTCGATCACCGTCTCAAACTGTTTTTTCATTCCCAGGGGGGAACAGCCCCCGTGGATATAGCCGGTAAGGGGAAGAAGCTGGGCCTGCTTGAGCATTTCAATGGATTTTTCTCCCACCGCCCGGGCGGCGGCCTTCAAGTCAAGTTCCCGTTCTCCCGGAATGACGAAAACATAGTTGCGCTTGGAGGCCCCTGCCGTCACCAGGGTCTTGAAGCAAGTCTCAGAGGCCACTCCCAGCCGCTTTGCCGCCGTTACAGCGTCCAGGACCCCGTCGGAAACGTCATAGGCGTGGGGGGTGTAGGGGATCTTTTTCTGGTCCAACAGCCGCATCACATTGGTTTTTTCTTCCGCCATCGTTGAAACACCTCTTCGCTCGTGGTATGATAGAACAAAGCGAAAATGCTTGCCTGCAAGGGTATTTTTGCGAAGCCACCCATATTATAGCCCAAGGAAAGGGGAAATTCAAATATGAAATGGGATGTGGCCCCCTATCAGAATACTGTAATGGAGTATGCCAAAGCCCTTCTGGAGAAGGACAGCCCCAGCGGGTTTACCGCCCGGGCGGTGGAGACTGCTGAGAAGCTGGCCCACGAGTTGGGGCTGGAGACCCGCCGGAGCCGCAAGGGGAACCTGACCATCCTGGTCCCCGGCCGGGACCACAGCAAAACGGTGGGGCTTTGCGCCCATGTGGATACGCTGGGACTTATGGTCCGCTCCGTCACCTCCGACGGACGGCTTCTCATTACCCCCATCGGGGGCCCGCTGCTCCCCACTCTGGACGGGGAATATTGCCGGATCTATACCCGGAAGGGGCAGGTCTACACCGGCACCATCCTCTCTCTGTCCCCCGCCGCCCACGTGGAGGACGACGCCCGGACGAGGCCCCGTGACGATAAGAATATGGCTGTGCGCCTGGACGAGGTAGTCTACTCCAAGGAGGATGTGGAAAAGCTGGGCATCGCCGTGGGAGACTATGTCTGCTATGACCCCAAAACGGAGGTCACCCCCTCCGGCTTTATCAAGTCCCGGTTTCTGGATGACAAGGTGAGCGCCGCCTGTATCCTGACCGCCCTGAAGCTGATGAAAGACAAGGGCCAGAAACCCCGGTACGATGTGGAGGCCACCTTCACCGTCTACGAGGAGGTGGGCCACGGCGGAGCCACCTTCAGTTCTCAGCTTTCCGAACTGCTGGCGGTAGACATGGGCTGCATCGGGGAAGAACTGACCTGCACCGAGGAACAGGTCTCCATCTGCGCCAAGGACTCGGCAGGGCCCTTTGACTACGAGCTGGTCTCCCGGCTCATTGCCCTTTCGGAGGAATATGGGGTCAATTACGCCGTGGACGTCTATCCCCACTACTCCTCCGACGCCGCCGTAGCCTGGAAGGCAGGCAACGACCTTCCCGCCGCCCTCATTGGCCCCGGCGTCCACGCCTCCCACGGTATGGAGCGGACCCATTGGAACGGCCTGAAGGCCACGCTGGAACTTATCGGGCTTTATTTGGAGGCGGAGTAAATAAAAATTTAGCGTGGCAGTTGGGAAAGGGAGGCCGTAGGGCGCGCCGCCCCGGCGCGCCTAAACGTGGCACCATGCAGGAGCGGCGGGCCGAGGCGTCCCGCCCTACGATTCTAACGAACGTGGGTTGTAAGGGCGGGTTCCAAACCCGCCCGCTCAGGTATGGGACCACCGATAAATTTTAATTTATCCCCCTCCGCCGCCCTTGACGGAGAGGCAAAAAGGTGGTAAAATCGGCCATACAGCGATGAACGGGAAGAGTAAGCGGAGCGTTCCAGCATAAGAGAGGGGCCGGACGGTGTGAGGCCCCCTGGAAAGCCGCCCAAGGCCCCCGGAAGCTATGGGGAGGAAATGCCCCGTCGGCCCCCGCCGTTACCGGGTCAGAGTGTCCCCCACAAGGGGAAATTCAGGTGGAAACACGGACTTTTCAAGTTCGCCCTGAGCCTATGGCTCAGGGCGATTTTTGTCTGTGGAATAAGAGTGTCTTTCCAAAACATTTTTATAAAAGGAGCGAGCGGTATGGAACACAGCGCAAAAACTATGGACCAGATCATCAACCTCTGCAAGGGCCGGGGCTTCATCTTCCCCGGCAGCGAGATCTACGGCGGCCTTGCCAACTCCTGGGACTACGGCCCTTTGGGGGTGGAGTTCAAAAACAATGTAAAGAAGGCCTGGATGAAGAAATTTGTCCAGGAGAGCCCCTACAATGTGGGATTGGACGCCGCCATCATTATGAACCCCCAGACCTGGATCACCACCGGCCATGTGGCAGGCTTCTCCGATCCCCTGCTGGACTGTAAGGCCTGTAAAGCCCGGCACCGGGCCGACAAGCTCATCGGGGACGTACACGGTGAAGTGAATGTGGACGCCATGAGCTTTGACGAGATGGACGCCTTCATTGCCGAACACGCCGACGTTGTCTGCCCGGTGTGCGGCAAGCACGATTTTACCCCCATCCGTAAGTTCAACCTGATGTTCAAGACCCAGATCGGCGTCACCGAGGACTCCTCCTCCACCGTCTATCTCCGGCCGGAGACCGCCCAGGGTATTTTCCTCAACTTCAACAACATCCAGCGCACCACCCGAAAGAAGCTGCCCTTCGGCGTGTGCCAGGTGGGCAAGGCTTTCCGCAATGAGATCACCCCCGGAAACTTCACCTTCCGCACCCGGGAATTTGAGCAGATGGAGTGCGAGTTCTTCTGCGCTCCCGGCACCGACCTGGAGTGGTTTGCCTACTGGAAGGACTTCTGCTACCAGTGGCTTCTCTCCCTGGGTATCAAGGAGGAACACCTGCGCCTCCGGGACCACGAGCCGGCGGAGTTGGCCTTCTATTCCCGCGCCACCACCGACATCGAGTATGCCTTCCCCTTCACCGATTGGGGCGAACTGTGGGGCATCGCCGACCGGACCGACTACGACCTAGGCCGTCACCAGGAAGCCAGCGGCAAGGACCTAACCTATTACGATCAGGAGAAAAATGAACATTTTATCCCCTATGTTATCGAACCCTCCCTGGGCTGCGACCGGGTGGCTCTGGCCTTCCTGTGCGAGGCCTATGACGAGGAGATGGTGGACGCCGAGAAGAACGATGTGCGCACCGTTCTCCATCTCCACCCCTTCCTGGCCCCCTTCAAGGCGGCCATCCTGCCTTTGAGCAAGAAGCTCTCCGAGCCCGCCCGAAAGATCTATGAAGAACTTTCCAAGGACTTTATGGTGGACTTTGACGACGCTGGAAGCATCGGCAAGCGCTACCGCCGTCAGGACGAGATCGGCACGCCCTTCTGCGTGACCGTGGACTTCCAGACTGTGGGCAGCGACACCGAGGAGGCGGACAACTGCGTTACCGTTCGGGAGCGGGACAGTATGGAGCAGGTGCGGATCCCCGTCAGCAAACTAAAGACCTATCTGGCGGAGCGTGTGGCTTTTTGAGGCCAAAGAACGATAGAAAGACAGGGTCCGGCGGATGTCCGCCGGACCCTGTCTTTTGTCGTAGGGAAAATATAGTTATGCAAACTCTCCGGCCCAATTTCCGTTTTGGAATATGGGCGCCGAGCTTCCATCAGGCAGGAGCCCCATAATGGACAGGTCCGCCGTGCCGATCATAAAATCCACATGGGTGGCGGAAAGGTTGATATTGTGGGCCTTCAAAGTCTCCTCGTCCATCTCCAGTCCCCCCTTTACACATTCGGGAAAGCCCTTTCCCAGGGCCAGGTGACAGGCGGCGTTCTCATCATAGAGGGTAGAATAGAAGAGAATTCCGCTCTGAGCAATGGGGGAGGCGTGTGGAACAAGGGCAACCTCCCCCAGGTGGGTAGCGCCCTCATCCACTGCCAGAATGCTTTTGAGGAGGTCCAGGCCTTGTTTGGCGCCGCAATCCACCGCCTTGCCCTCTTCAAACCTTACCCAAAAATCCTCGATCAGTCCGCCGTTATAGTTGAGGGGCAGGGCGGAATGAACTACGCCTTCGGCCCGGCAGCGGTGGGGGGAAGTAAAGATCTCCTCGGTGGGCATGTTGGGAAAAAACCAGGTCCCATCTACCGTTTCCGCTCCTCCTCCCGCCCAGACGTGGTCCTTGTTGAGCCCCACGGTAAAGTCGGTGCCGTTTTGAGAGGTGTAATGAAGAGCATGGAACTGCCGGGCATTCAAAAGCTCCACTCTGCGCTGAAAAGCGGCGGAATGGTCCTTCCAGGCCAGCGCCGGATCAGAACCGTCCGCTCTGGCGGTGGAGAGGATGGCCTTCCACAGCTTTTCCACCGCCTCCGCCTCACTGAGGTTAGGAAACACCTTTTTGGCCCACTTGGGAGTAGCCGCCCCGGCAATGCACCAGACGTTCCGGCCCAGGTCCATTCCGTCATAGAAGACCTTGCAGTCCCGGTGGACCGAGCGTGACCAGGCGGTAAAGCGGCTGGGGTCCACCCCCGCCATACCGTCGGGGTCCTCCCCGTCCAGGGAGAGGATGACGGCTCCCCGCTCCGCCGCGCCGTTTCGCTGAAGGGCCTTCCACTCCGGCACCTTTTCAAAGGCGGACTGGGGGGCGTGAAGGTAGTGGAGGCGGCTCACCACGTCGTCGGCCCACTCCACCGTGACCGCCCCGGCCCCAGCGGCCCAGGCCTCCTCCACCACCATCCGGGCAAAGGGGGCGGCGTCTACAGGGGCGGTAAGCAGCACCTCCTGTCCCGGCTTCAGGGCGCAGCCGGTACGAATGAGGAGCCGGGCATAATTTTTGAGTTGGTTATCCAGAGACACAGGGATCATCCTTCCTTCCTGGCAAAAATCGGTACTTGTGGGAACTTGCTCCTTTGTGATATACTATATATTGATTTGATATACGCCTTTTTATCAGGCTTTACCATGATTATACTGTGAGGGAAAGCAAATGGCAAGCACAAAACAGCAATATGATAACTCCTCCATCTCCTCCCTGAAGGGCGCCGACCGGGTGCGCAAGCGCCCCGGCGTCATCTTTGGCTCCGATGGACTGGACGGCTGTGAACACGCGGTCTTTGAGATCCTGTCCAACGCCATCGACGAGGCCAAGGAGGGCCATGGCAGCCTTATCACCGTGACCCGGTTTTTGGACCAGTCCATCGAGGTCATCGACCAGGGCCGGGGCTGCCCGGTGGCCTGGAATGAGAAGGAGCAGAAGTACAACTGGGAACTGGTTTTCTGCGAACTCTACGCCGGAGGTAAGTATGGCGGCGGGGATGATAACTACGAGTATTCCCTGGGCCTCAACGGTCTGGGCTCCTGCGCCACCCAGTACGCCAGCGAGTATATGGACGTAACGGTACGCCGGGACGGGAAAAAGTATACCCTCCACTTTGAAAAGGGAGAAAACATCGGCGGGCTCCATGAGGAGGATACCGACCAAGGGAAGAAGACGGGCACTACCATCCGCTGGAAGCCCGACCTGGACGTCTTCACTGATATCCGCATTCCGCCGGAATACTATACCGACGTGATGAAACGGCAGGCAGTGGTCAACGCGGGAGTCACCTTCCGCTTTAAGAATGAGACCGCCCCCGGAAAATTTGAGACCACCGACTTTCTCTACGCCAACGGGATCCAGGACTACGTGCAGGAACTTTCCGGGGAAAAGGCCCTGACCACCCCCGTCTTCTGGCAGACCGAGCGGAAGGGCCGGGACCGGGAGGACAAGCCGGAATACAAGGTAAAACTCAGTGTTTCCCTGTGCTTTTCCAATACGGTCCAGATCATCGAGCATTACCATAACTCCTCCTGGCTGGAGCATGGCGGCTCTCCCGACAAGGCCACCCGCTCGGCCCTCGTTTCCGCCATCGACGGGTATCTGAAGCGGCAGGGAAAGTACCAAAAAAATGAAAGCAAGATCACCTGGAACGATGTGGAGGACTGTCTGGTGCTGGTGTCCAACAACTTCTCCACCCAGACCTCCTATGAGAACCAGACCAAGAAGG
>CANOHR010000057.1 GCA_947565875.1 uncultured Pseudoflavonifractor sp. | reverse complement strand
CCGCCGGTCCGGCTTCCAAAGAGAACTGTTGTTCACTTCCAGAGCCACGTGGTATTCCCTGGCTGCCGTTACCAGCTTTTCATAGTCCAGGGGGGTGTGGTCATCGTCAGGGTGAGAGACCAGAAAGACCCTGGGGTGCTTCATACAGGCAATGAGGTTTTCCGTATTTTTTTCCCGCCCCTGGTCGGCATAGCAGTTGCAGTGGATCCCCACGACGCCATAGTCGATCATATCCATGTACCGGGAAGGAAGGGAGAGCTGGCCGCCCTCCAGCACGTTGATCTCACAGCCGTAGACCAACTCTACCCCGTAAAGCTTCCGGGGGGCATGTTCCAAAGCGGCAAAGTAGATGGGTTCGCAGGTGCCGGGAATACCGGGGCCATGCTCGGCAAAACCCAACAGAGCCAGGCCCCGCTCCGCTGCGGCCTGAGCCATCTCCCGGATGGTGCCATAGGCGTGGCCGCTGACAACGGTGTGGGTATGGACGTCCAACACAAAATGGGGCAGCATGAAAAGACCTCCCTTGGGGGTAAAACTGGAATGGACAAGGGAAGTATACCAAAAAATGGGGAAATTTTCAATGTGGAGGAGCCATAAAATATCCTTTCGCTTCCTCCCGACTCACCGGAGAGAGGGGGGCAAGCCGGTTTTCCAGCCAGTCCATCCGCCCGGTGACACAGGCCCAGTAGAGGTCATCCCCGGCCCAGGGTGAGATCCCTTCATAGTCATTACAGAGGGAGGCGCCCAGGGGAAAGAATATGTCCCGACCGCAAAAGGCGTCGTACCGGCGCAGAAGGGCGGCGCACTCCTCCCGTGTTAAGCTCCGGTCCGGGGCAAAAAGATTCCCGCCGACCCCGTTGGCAAGCCCGTTTTCCCAGGCCCAGGCGGCGGCTTGGGCCTCAGCGTCCTTGCCGTCAAGGTCGGTAAAGGGATGGGCGGTGACGTCGTAAGGGAGGGCGCCACGGTCCTCCCAGAGAAGAAGCAGAAAATCCCCCCGGGTAATGGGGGACTCTGAAGCGCGGACCGGACAAAGAAGCAGCGCCAAAAGCGGCAAGCAGCAGCAAAGACAACTTTTTTTCATATGAAGACCCTCCTAATAAGATGTTGGATAAAAAAAGGGTATCATGCTTTTCTGGAAAAAATTGGAGAATATGGAAGCGCTTTCCCAAAAGAAGGGCTGCTCCCCCATATTTCGCCACAGATTTTCCAGAAAATGGAATATACTGTCTTTCATACCGGGCCCGGACAGGGCCTCTTACATAGGAGGAGACAGTGATGGCGGAGAAACGGAGAGCCGGAGGGCCCCGGGTAGGGCAGGCCCACGCCCGAGCCAGGGAGAGGGTGATCCACTCCCCGGTGCTGGTGCGGAGCGCTGAGTGTATGATGCGGTTTTTGCTGGGGGCGGTATTGTCGGCGGGGGAGATCTTCGGCGGCTTTGCCCCCTTTGGGGTGGGACTTGCGGCTTGCTCCGGGTCAGGGCTGGATGGACTGATGGCCACATTGGGGGCCGGCCTGGGATATCTGACCCTTCGGGGATTCACCGACGGACTTCGGTATGCGGCGACCTGTGTGCTGGTGTTTTCGGTGGCCTTTGCCTTTTACGATGTGGGACTTTATAAGAAGGGCTGGTTCATGCCTCTGGTGAGCGCCGCTATGACGGCAGTGACCGGCTTTGTCTATCTCAGCGACGCCCACTGGACTCCGGCCCAGGCGGTGTTTTTTGTGACGGAGATCCTGCTGGCGGGAGCGTCGGCCTACTTTTACCGGCTGGCATTCTCCCCCTGGGAAAGCCAGGGAGAACGGGTGGTACTGCATACCCGGCAGACGGTAAGCCTTCTCTTTCTGTTGGGGACTTTGCTCATTTCTCTGGGAGGGCTTACATTTTTTGGCGATCTGTCCGTGGGGCGGATCTTTTCGGTGGTACTGGTAATGGCGGCGGCCCATGCCGGAGGACTGGGATATGGTGCCGCTGCCGGGGTGGCTTTGGGGCTGGGTATGGATCTGGCGGCGGGAACACAGCCCTTTTACGCCATGGCCTACGGCTTTTCCGGTTTTCTGACTGGGGCGGGATGGCGGCAGGGAAGGCTCTTTGGAGCCATTACCTATGTGGTGGCCAATGCAGTGACGGTGTTGTGGACCTGGGATACGCTCCCCCGGATCTCAGGACTTTACGAGGTGTTTATGGCCTCGGTCCTATTTTTGCTGCTTCCCCAGGGATGGATCAAAAAACTCCGCGCCCGGCTTACCCAGGCCGAGGGGAAAGCTGCCGCCAGACGGGCGGCGGAGTATGTAGGAGAGCGTCTTTCCGCCACCGCGGAGGCTTTCCGTCAGGTTCGGGACAGTCTTCGCGCCGCTTTTCCGGACCGGACAGTCAATGAGGCGGACCCCACCGTTATTTTTGACCGGGCCGCCGAGCGGGTGTGCCGGCGCTGCTCCCTTCGGGGGACATGTTGGGAACAGGATTACATCAACACGGTAGGGGCCCTCAACGACGCCCTGCCCACTATGTTGGAAAAGGGAAAGGGGGAGGCCGTCGACTTTCCCGCCTGGTTTCCCAGCCGGTGCCTTCAGTTTTCCTCCTTTCTCCGCACGGCCAACGAGGAACTTACCGCCCTTCGCTACCGGCGGCAGTATCAGGCCCGGCTCCAGGAGAGCCGGGGGGCGGTGTGCCGCCAGTACGAGACCCTGGCAGATATCCTCAGTGAGGCGGCCTGTGAGCTTTCCACCGAACTGATCCCCGATCCCCTGCGGGAAAAAAAGCTGCGCCGCCATATGGTGGGCCTGGGCCTGGAGGGGGAGACGGCGGTCTACTATGATGAGCATGGGCGGCTCCGGGCGGAGGTAACAGGCCGGGGGGCTGAGACGCTGAAGACCCCCAAGGAACTGCGGCGACTTTCCGAGGTCATGGGCTGGCCTCTTCGGGTAGGGGAAGAAGGGCCGGGGCAGGTGACCCTGGTACAGGCGGAGCCTTTGATGGCGGTGGCGGGCGTGGCTGCCCGGCGCCGGGAGGGACAAGGAGAGAGCGGGGATACGGGCACCTGGTTCAAACGGGACGACGGGAGCATGTTCGTCCTCCTCTGTGACGGTATGGGCAGCGGGGAGGCGGCCCAGAAGGAGAGCGGTCTCGCGGTGCGGCTCCTGGAAGACTTTCTCCGCTCGGGTATGGAAAGTGTGGCGGCCCTGCGGACTGTAAACTCCGCCTTGTCCCTGAAAAATGAGGAGACGGGAGCCTTTACCACGGTGGATCTGCTGCGGATCGACCTGTATACCGGGACTGGAGAATTATGTAAACTTGGGGCGGCGCCCACCTATCTCCGGCGGAAGGGAGCGGTAAGCCGGATGAGCGGCGCCGCCCTCCCGGCGGGGTTAGCGGAGGGGGAAGGAGAGCCCGACGTGACCCAACTGGAACTGAGAGAAGGAGACTGCGTGCTTCTTGTGAGCGATGGGATCGCCGACGGTACGGAGGACGGCTGGCTGCGGGAACTAATGACCCAATTTGACGGAGAAAGTCCCAAGGAACTGGCCCGGTTGGTCATGGAGGAAAGTGAAAAACGGGTAGGGGCGGCAGACGACCGGACAGCGGTGGTCATCACCCTGAAAAAACGCCCGGAGGGGAGGGGGGAGTAAATAGAAATTTAGCAAAGAAGGGCGGAGAACAGGTCAGTAGGGGAGTCTAAGACCGGAGTGGAGCGAAAAGGCTTCTGGGGCTAAAAGCCCCAGAAGCCTTTTTGCGGAATCGGAGGGCTTAGATCTCCCCTACGCCCTGACCTGTTCGGAGCCTGACATGGCTCTCTTCCAGGAAAGGCCGACACGGTACCACCTTGCGGCGGGGGCAAGCCCCCGCCCTACGGTCCTAACGAACATATGCGTAGGGGCGGGGCCCCAGACCCGCCCGCACAGGCATGGAACCACCGCCTTTAAGTTACCTCTCCCCTGCCCAGTGCAAAAACAGGCCGCCGTCCTAAAAAAGGACGGCGGCCTGTTGGACTCAGTCTCAAAAATAGCTTCCTACTCCGTTGAGTTTTTCTCTCAGATCAGCCCGGTAATTGGGATCCTCAGGCCGGAGGCTGTTGAACGTTACCCCATCGGAGCCTGTCTTGCCGGTGGAATGGATGTACTGTCCCTCCCCCATATACATGGCTACATGGCCGGGGAAGAACAGCAGGTCTCCCGCTTTGGTGTCTTCCAGTTGGATGGCGTGGATGGGAAAGCCCTCCTTGATGGAGGCGTCCCGCCAGATGACGATACCGTTGAGCAGATAACTCATGGAAACCAGCCCCGAGCAGTCCACCCCCAAAGGAGTTTTCCCCCCCCAGCGATAGTGGGTCCGGACAAAGAACTTTGCCGTATTCACCAGTCTCTGCCGCAGTGCCTCTTCGGGAAGGGGGATAGGCTTTTCATAGTATGTATCCAGCCAGCTGGATCGGACATAGCCTTCGGATCCGTCAGGCAGGGTGACCTGCTGCCAGCCGGTAAGGTCTCCAGTTTCGGGGTCGGTCTCGGGAGGCTCGGTGACCGCTACCACCGCCCCCATTGGAAGAGTGATCCGGGGCCAGGACTGGACCTTGGGACCGGCCATCACATCACAGGTATTTTTGTGCAATACTACCTTTTTGGGAAGCGCCTCCCACTCCTGGGCGGACCGGTCTCCAATGACCAGGCAGCTGACCGGGGCGTAGCCCTCATAGCGGTAGTGAGTGCGGACCTTCCAGTAGCCGGGGGTAGTCTCCTCCAGTACCTCCAGCACCATACCGAAAAGGGCCTCGTCGGCCAACTCACAGTCGGAACGGGGCTGGGTCATCAAAGGACAAATGGGAGACTGAACAATGGCCTTCATGACAACACCTCCAAGGTCTTATTGTCCGCATCCATGACCGCCGTAGCTCCCAGGGGCAGGGACATGGTGGGTAGACTGTGGCCGCAGGCGAGGCCGGAAAGTACCGGCTTCCCGGCGGGGAGGACCACCTCCCGGAGGATCTCGGGGATCTCCAGAGTCCTCTCCGGGAACTCCGGCTCACAGTCGGTCCAGTAGCCCAGCAGGATCCCGGCACACTCGTCAAATTTTCCGGTGTTGCGAAGCTGGGTGAGCATATCGTCCAGACGGTAGGTCTTTTCCCCAATGTCCTCCAAAAAGAGGATCTTGCCCTTGGTGTCGATCTCCCAGGGAGTGCCCAGACTGTCCCGGACAAGGGACAGATTGCCGCCGCACAAGGGCCCTCGGGCTTTGCCGGGGCAAAGGGTCTCCACTCCGCCTCCCATGGGCATGGGCCCCGTCAGGGCCCCAAAGAGGGCCCGGCGGAGATAGGTCATGGTAAATTCATCCACACTCTCATAATATTCAGTGGAGGGCATGGGGGTCTGATAGGCCACCATGCGGCAGCACTGGTTCAGGGCGATGAGGAGGGCGGTCACGTCGGAGTAGCCGCAGAACACCTTGGGGTGTCGGGCAATATCCCGCCAGTTCAGAAAGGGCAGCAGCCGCCCTGCCCCATAGCCCCCCCGGATGCAAAGGATGCCCTGGATGCCGGGATCGGAAAAAGCGTCCTGCAGGTCCTTGGCCCGCTGGGCGTCATCGGCGGCAAAATAGCCGTGGCGGTTTACATAATAACAAGATGGATAGATCACCGGCTCCAGCCCCAGGGCCTTGACAGCGGTGATGGAGGGCTCCAGACGGTCCTCCGGCACAGCGGAGGAGGCGCAAAGTAGGGCGACCTTAGCCCCGGGATAGAGAGAACTTGGAGTTAACATAATATATCACCTCATACTTTGGACTGGGGAAAATGTAGGGGCGGATATCATCCGCCCGCAACAAAGTTTCAACCCTGAGCGGGCGGCTGATAGCCGCCCCTACAATTTTGTGATGGAAAAGGGGGGCTTTATTGTCCCAACTGTTTCCGGTATGCGTCCAGTTCCCGCTCGTTGGCCCGGACAAAGTGGCCCGGCTCGATCTCCACCCACTGGGGGGGATCTTCCGGGGTATACCCGTGAGCGGCGGGGTCGTAAACCAGCAGCTTTTTGTCCCGCTCCCCTACCGGATCGGGCATGGGGATGGCGGAGAGAAGGGAGCGGGTATAGGGGTGGAGGGGGTGGGCAAAAAGCTGCTCACTTTCCGCCAACTCCATCAGTTTACCACGGTAAATAACGCCGATCCGGTCGGAAATGAACCGGACTACCGAAAGATCGTGGGCAATAAAGAGATAGGTAAGCCCCCGTTCTTTCTGGAGACGGGACATGAGGTTTAGTACCTGGGCCCGGATAGAAACATCCAGGGCGGAGATGGGCTCGTCGGCAATGATGAATGTGGGGTCCATGATCAATGCACGGGCAATGCCGATCCGCTGGCGCTGGCCGCCGGAAAATTCATGGGGAAAGCGGCTGGCAAACTCAGGGAGCAGTCCTACGGCGGAGAGCGCACGGGATACCTTCTCCTGACGTTCGGCTTCACTGAGACGTCCATTCAGGTTATATAGGCCCTCAGAAACAATGTAGTCTACTTTTGCCCGTTCGTTGAGGGAGGCCATGGGATCCTGAAAGATCATCTGGATATTCTCTATCACATGATGGTCCACCTCCCGGCTCACTTTGCCGGAAATGATCTGCCCATCATATTTTATTGTGCCCCCGGAGACCGGGTTGACCCGGATAATGGCCCGGCCGATGGTGGTTTTTCCGGAACCCGATTCACCCACCAGGCCAAATGTTTCCCCTCTGTAGATATCGAAGGAGACCCCATCCACGGCGGTAAAGGGGTGGCGTTTATTGCCGAAAGTCACTTTCAGGTCCCGGACCTCCAGCAGCTTTTCTCTCTCAGCCATGGGGATAGCCCCCTT
>CANOHR010000056.1 GCA_947565875.1 uncultured Pseudoflavonifractor sp. | reverse complement strand
CGTCCGTACTGTATGCTCCGCTGTTTTCGTATGACCAGTTCCCCTTGTGGGTCACGGTGTGGGTTTAAAAAGGTAAAAATATATGACGAACGAACTACAACTGAAAAAACTGAGGATAGTATACCATACCTCGAACCTTTTCTCAATATCTATATGAGGCGCCACTACCGTGACTGGGTAAAGGAGTAACCCCACTCTCTAAAACCCCCGGCCTTCCTCGTGAAAGGCCGGGGGTTTTCCCGCTTGCAAGAGAAGGGGAATAGATATATAATACTGATAGCGTTTTTCAAGTCTCAAATCCGACCCAAAGAAGGATGGGATATATGAACATCATCATCGTAGGCGACGGCAAGGTGGGGGCGGCTCTGGCCACCCAGATGTCCGCTGAGGGGCACGACGTCACCATCATCGACCCCAATCCCCAGGTCCTCAGCGACAGCGCTGAACACCTGGATATCATGGCGGTCATTGGCAACGGCGCCTCTATGGCTACCCTGCGCTCGGCGGGGGTGGAGAAGGCTGACGTACTTATTGCCGCCACCAGCCGGGACGAGCTGAATTTGCTCACCTGTCTCACCGCCAAGAAGCTGGGGGCCAAGCGGACCATCGCCCGGGTGCGGAATCCGGAGTATTCCGACCAGCTTGTGTCCATGCAGGAGGAACTGGGCCTTTCCATGACGGTAAACCCGGAGCAGGCCGCCGCCCATGAGGCTTATCAGCTTTTGCAGTTCCCCTCTTTTTTAAAGCGGGACTCCTTTGCCAGGGGCCGGGTGGAGATCGTATCCATCCCGGTGGGGAAGGATTCCAAGCTGGTGGGGATCCCTCTTTTTAAACTTTACGAGATCGCCCGGGTCAACGTGCTGGTGTGTGCGGTGCAGCGGGAGGACGGCGTACATATCCCCTCCGGATCCTTTACTCTTCAGGAGGGGGATACCATTTTTGTCACCGCCGGCATACAGGATCTGGCCCTGCTGGTGAAGAATCTGGGGCTGGTGGAGAAGCGGATCCGCAGCTTGATGATCATCGGCGGATCCCGGATCGCCTTCTATCTTGCCAAGCGGTGTCTGGACAGCGGCATCAGCGTGAAGATCATCGAGCGGGAGCATAAGCGCTGCGAGGAGTTGGCCGAGGCCATTCCCCAGGCCACTGTCATTGAGGCCGACGGCTCCCGGGAGGACATTTTGGCCGCGGAGGGAGTCCGCTCTTATGACGCGGTCATCACTTTGACGGGGATGGACGAGGAGAATCTGGTCCTTTCCATGCTGGCAAGCCACCTGGGGGTCAGCAAGGTCATCACCAAGATAAACCGCCTGGAGTATACCGACGTCTTCCGCAAGGTGGGCATCGGCTCGGTCATCAGTCCCAAGGGCCTTTGTTGTGCCAATATTCTGCGGTATGTCCGGGCCATGTCCACCGCCAGCGGGATCGAGAGCGTCATCACCCTTCACCCTATCGTGGACGGACAGGCGGAGGCTCTGGAATTTCAGGTGGGCCCCGACGCCCGGTACCAGGGGGAGGCGCTGAAGGATATCTCCCTGAAGAAGGGGATCCTCATCGCCAGCATCAACCACAAGGGACACACCATCATACCCAAGGGCGACAGCAGCTTTTCCGCCGGAGACACCATCATCGTGGTGGCCGCCGGGAGCGAGACTGTCAGCGACCTGGATGATATTTTCGCGGATCAACGGGGTGTAGGCGGATGAACCGTAAAATGATCGGAAAGCTGCTGGGCTTTCTGTTGCTGCTGGAATGCCTCTTCCTGCTGCCTCCCGCCCTGATCTCCGCCATGGACGGAGAACAGGCAGCGCTGAAGGCTATTTTCAGTACCATGGTCCTGTCTGCCGGGGCAGGGGCGGCGTTGTGGCTGGGCTGCCGGAACGCGGAGGGACGCTTTTACGCCCGGGAGGGCTTTTTGATCGTCTCCCTGGGCTGGATCCTTCTTTCCGCGGTGGGGGCGCTGCCCTTCTGGCTCAGCGGGGAGATCCCTCATTATGTGGACGCCGTCTTTGAGGTGATCTCCGGCTTTACCACCACAGGGGCCTCCATTCTCACCAATGTGGAGGCCATGAGCCGGGGGCTTCTCTTCTGGCGCAGCTTCACCCACTGGCTGGGGGGTATGGGGATCCTGGTGTTCCTGCTGGCGGTGGTGCCTATGGGGAAGGGAGGCTACAGCGTCCACCTTCTGCGGGCGGAGAGCCCCGGCCCCTCGGTGAGCAAGCTGGTGCCCCGGATGCGGCAGACCGCCGCCATCCTCTATCTCATCTATATCGCCCTGACCGTGTTGTGCGTACTATTTCTTCTTTTGGGCGGTATGTCCCTGTTTGACAGCCTCTGTACCGCCTTCGGTACAGCGGGTACCGGCGGCTTTGGAGTCAAAAATGACTCCATGGCAAGCTATTCTCCTTATCTCCAAACGGTCTGCACCGTATTTATGGCCCTCTTTGGCGTAAACTTCAGCATCTACTTCATGCTGCTTCTGGGCCGGTTCAAGCAGGCCTTTCTGAACGAGGAACTGGGGGTCTATTTGGGAATTATGTTTGGCTCCATCGCCATCATTACCACCAACATCCTGCCCCACTTTGGCGGACATTTCCGAAAGGCCCTTCACGAGGCGGCCTTTGCCGTGTCCAGCATTATGACCACCACCGGCTTTGCTACGGCAGACTTTGACCTGTGGCCCCAGCTGTCCCGGAGCATTCTGGTGATGCTCATGGTGGTGGGGGCCTGCGCGGGGAGTACAGGGGGCGGCGTGAAATGCGCCCGGCTCCTGCTGCTGGGAAAATCCCTTACCGCCCGGATCCGGCAGATCCTTCACCCCCGGAGCGTGAATTTGATCCGGGTGGACGGCGTCAGAGTCAGCGACGAGACCATTCAGGGGGTCAACACCTATATGGCGGCCTACTGCGCTATCGGGGTGGTTTCCTTTCTGATCCTGTCGCTGGATGACCTGTCTCTGGAGACCAACCTGACCGCCGTGCTGGCCTGTCTCAACAACATCGGCCCCGGCCTTGACATGGTGGGTCCCACCAGCAATTACGCCCATTTTTCCGACCTTTCCAAGATCGTATTGATGCTCAATATGCTTCTGGGCAGGCTGGAGATATTCCCCCTGCTTATCATGCTGAGCCCCCGCGCCTGGCGGCGGGCGGCATAAGTATAAATTTACCAAAAACGGACATGATGATACCATCCAAAAATGAGGGGGTATCATCATGTCCGTTTCCTTTGCCGAAAGTCAAACCAAAGTCAATCTCTTGCGGGCTTTTGCCGGAGAGAGCCAGGCCCGAAACCGCTACACCTTCTCCGCCGGATTTGCCAAAAAGCAGGGACTTCCCTGTATCGAGATGGTGTTTCTGTTTACGGCCAACCAGGAATTGGCCCACGCCAGAGCCTTTTATGACTATCTGGAGAAGTGTTCCGGGGAGAACATCGCCATCGACGGGACCTATCCCATTGACCTTTACACCACGGTGGCCGAGCATCTTCGGGCTGCCCAGCACAACGAGATGCAGGAGTATGAACACGACTACACCCAGTTTGCCCACATCGCCAAGGAGGAGGGCTTCCCCGAGATCTCCCACCTCTTTTCCCAGATCGCCCGGATCGAGAAGGTCCACGGGGAGCGGTTCGGGGAGTTTGCGGAGCTAGTGGAGAGCGGCAAGCTCTTTATCAGCGACGTGGAGTGCGAGTGGATGTGTCTCAACTGCGGCTATATCGTCACCGCCACCCGTCCCCCGGAAAAGTGCCCGGTATGCAAGCACGAGCAGGGGTATTTTGTAAGACTGGAAATGGTCCCCTGGAAGATGAAGCAGTGAAGGGGAGGGCGGTATGGCCGTCTTTGCCACCATACACGAAACAACAAGAAGGGCCCTGTGATTTCACAGGACCCTTCTTAACTACATAGAAAGAAAATTGGTAATGAGCCGGGAGGCTTCCTCCAAGGGCTCAGCCTCCATATCCAGCCAGTGAACGTCCCGGTCCTTCTTGAACCAGCAGACCTGCCGCTTGGCGAAGCGCTTAATGGCCCGGCCCAACTCCTCGGTAAGAGCCTCCTCGGTGGGGATGGCCCCGGTAAGAAAATGGAGGATGTAGCGGTATTCCAGCCCCAGAGCCTCCAGAAAATCGTCGGTGACGCCCTCCTCCCGGAGATGGGCCACCTCCTGGATCATTCCCGCCTCCAGCCGGGCGGTCAGCCGGTCATCGATCCTTTGACACACCGTCTCCCGGGGATAGCTTACCCCCAGAGTCAACACGTCGTACCGGGGCTTCTGCTCTGCCTCGGCGTGGGGGTCTTCGCCGTCTCGCAGCTTTTCTATGAGCCGCACCAGCCGGGGACGGTTATAAAAGCAGTCCTGGTCCAACGCTACCCCCTGGGCGGTGAGACGGTCCCGGAGGGCCTCGATGGGAAGGGACTCCAACTCGGCGCGAAGGAGGGGATCGGGGGGGGCCTCGTGGAATACATAGCCCTCACTGACCGAGCGGACGTAGAGCCCGGTGCCGCCTACCAGAAAGGGGAGGTGGCCCCGGTCCAGAATGCCATCGATGGCCTCATAGGCCATGGGCTGGAACCGAGCCACGGAGAACTGCTCGCCGGGGGCGGCTACGTCCAGCAGATGGTGGGAGACCCCATCCATCTCTTCGAGAGTGATCTTCCCGGTGCCCAGGTCCAGCCCCCGGTAGACCTGCCGGGAGTCGGCGGAGACGATCTCTCCGCCGTATTTTTTTGCCAGGGCCACTCCCAGCCCACTTTTCCCGCAGGCGGTGGGACCCAGTATGACGATAAGTTTGGGAAGGAGCATATGGTATACATCCTTTGCCGGTTGATAGCTTTGCTTGACAATGGCAGACACGGTTTGCTCTTGTCGATCGAAGCTAACGAAAGTATACCATATGGCAGCATAAGCCGCAAGTGGGAGGAAGTGAGGTTTGACAGGCTGTCGATTATTGAGTAAAATAGGGAAAACCTTTACGGAAGGGAGGGGCGGGCCTTGAGCTTTCTGTCCCCGTCTTATTTTTTGTTTTTTCCCATCACGGTCCTTGTCTATTTTGCCCTGCCCCAGCGCTTCCGGAATGGCTGGCTGCTCCTTTGCAGCTGGTTTTTCTACCTGTGCGCAGGGCCGGAATACTTTGTTTTTCTGTTGGGTACGGTGTTGGTGAGTTATATTGCCGCCCAGAGTTTGGAGAGAACGCCCCGAAGGGGAGTGTTGGCAGGGTGCCTGATCCTCTTTATCGGCGTTTTGGGACTTTTCAAATATCTCCGGTTTGGGGTGGAGACCATCTCCCGGCTGCTGGCTCTCCTTGGGTTGGACTGGTCCCCGGTGGTTCCAAGGCTTTTACTTCCGGCGGGGATCTCCTTCTATCTTTTCGCCGCCATGGGGTATCTTATGGATGTGTATCGGGGCAAGGTCCCGGCGGAGAAGAGCTTTCTCAAATGTGCCCTGTTCCTCTCCTTCTTTCCTGCCCTTCTCTCCGGCCCCATTGGCCGGGCAGATATGCTGCTGCCTCAGCTTGAAGTTTACCATAAATTTAATTATGTAAACATGCGGGAAGGGCTTTTCCGCTTCCTCTGGGGCGCGTTCAAGAAGCTGGTGCTGGCCGACAGGCTGGCAGTGGTGGTGGACACAGTGTTTGTCGCTCCGCAGAATTACGGATGTATCCAGGTCATCTTGGCCGCCTGCGCCTTCTCCATCCAGATCTACTGCGATTTTTCCGCCTATTCCGATATGGCGGTGGGTTCGGCCAGAGTGATGGGCTTTGAGTTGATGGAAAACTTCCGGACTCCTTACTTTTCCCGGTCTATCGCTGAATTTTGGCGGCGGTGGCATATTTCGCTCAGTTCCTGGTTTCGGGATTATCTCTATATCCCCTTGGGGGGCAGCCGCCGGGGTATGGTGCGGAAATATCTTAATGTGCTGATCGTTTTTGCCGTCAGCGGGCTGTGGCATGGGGCGGCCATGACTTTTATTGTCTGGGGCCTTTTAAACGGGCTCTATCAGGTGGCAAGCGCCCTTACCGCGCCCCTCCGGGCCAGGGCCCGGAGCGTCCTCCCCTTCCGGGAGGACGGAAAGCTCCTTGCCCTCTGGCAGATGGGGTGGGTCTTTGCTTTATCCACCCTGGCCTGGGTGTTTTTTGAGGCGGGAAGCCTCACCGCTGCTTTGAATGTGCTTCAAAACATGGCAAAGCCCGTTCTCTGGGATGTGGGGGGACTTGCTGCCATGGGTATGGGGCGGAAGGAGTTTTTGGTGGCGGGCCTGGGCTTTCTGGTCCTTTTGGGGGTGGATATCCGGAGCCTGAAGATGGACCCGGCCCAAGAGGTGGCTGCCGCCCCCCGGTGGATCCGGTGGGGGGTCTATCTGGCGCTGCTGCTTGCGGCGGTGATTTTTGGAAGCTACGGGACGGGCTATGACGCCCAGTCCTTTATCTATGGTCAATTTTGAGGAGGTGAGCCCATGGGGACGGAAGTTCTGGTTAGGGGAGAGACACGAAAAACGAAGATAAGCCGCCGGGAGCCCCTTTGGTGTTTGGCCTTCCTTTTGACAGCCGCCCTGCTGCTCCACCTGTGTGGCAATATCCTCCGCCCG
Source organism: uncultured Pseudoflavonifractor sp. (assembly GCA_947565875.1). Taxonomy (GTDB): domain Bacteria; phylum Bacillota; class Clostridia; order Oscillospirales; family Oscillospiraceae; genus Vermiculatibacterium. Next base: position 330 of record CANOHR010000056.1, on the reverse strand, counting down.
GCCCATACGGATTATGGTTCTACCTGGTCGGCCTATCTCAGCGAACCGGAAAATTCCATTGACGTGTTGTTTCTGGGTTCTTCCTACGCCTACTGTGACTGGAACCCGGCGGTGATGTATGCCGAGAGCGATCTGACGGGCTATGTGATGGGAGGCAGTGAGCAGGTGCCTGCCATCACTTACTGGTATCTGAAGGAGGCCCTTCGTACTCAAAGTCCCTCGGTAGTGGTAATGGAAGGGACCTCCCTTTTCTTTGACCGCTACCAGAACTACACCCAGATCAATCTGGGCTATATGCCTTGGGGGATGAACCGGGTAAGAGCCATTCTG
>CANOHR010000055.1 GCA_947565875.1 uncultured Pseudoflavonifractor sp. | reverse complement strand
AAGGTATACCACCGCAAAAAGGTGGCGGAACAGGTCCGCCGTACCTTTACGAGGTCTTCGCCATTGTCACCGCCCTTTTGGGGTTCTATTTTATTGCCGGTTTCTCCTTTGAAAACGGCAAACCCCGGCAGGCTGTCTTCTTCTGCCTGATGGGGATCTACTTCTCCCTGGTGACTCTGGCGGACCGGCACGGTACGGCGGACCTGTTCCGCCACCTTTTTGCGGTGGTATACCTTACCGCCCATGTTCTTCTTATTTTAAATCATCCGCCGGAGGAGCAGGAAGCGGTGGAAGAGAAAACGGAGGCTGACGACCATGCCTGAAAAATTTTATATTACGACCCCTATCTATTACCCTTCCGATAAGCTCCATATCGGGCACACCTATTGTACCGTAGCCACCGACGCCATGGCCCGGTATAAGCGGCTCCGGGGCTATGACGTTATGTTCCTCACCGGCACTGACGAGCATGGACAGAAAATCGAGGACAAGGCCAAAGAGGCGGGCGTCACCCCCCAGGAGTATGTGGACCGGATCGTGGAGGGGGAGAAGGGCGTTCTGGACCTGTGGAAGCTGATGAATATTTCCAACGACCGGTTCATCCGCACCACCGACGGCTATCATGTTTCCTCCATTCAGAAGATCTTTAAAGCCATGTACGATAAGGGCGATATTTACAAGGGGAAATATGTGGGCAAATACTGCAAGCCCTGCGAAAGCTTTTGGACGGAGAGCCAGCTGGTGGACGGCAAATGCCCCGACTGCGGTCGGGATGTGCAGGACGCGGAGGAGGAGGCCTACTTCTTCCGTCTGTCCAAGTATGCCGACCGGATCCGGGACCTTTTGGAAAACACCGACTTTCTGGAGCCCCGCAGCCGGGTCCACGAGATGGTAAACAACTTCATTAAGCCTGGACTGGAGGACCTGTGTGTCTCCCGGACCAGCTTTACCTGGGGAGTCCCGGTGGATTTTGATCCGGGCCATGTGGTCTATGTATGGATCGACGCCCTTTTCAACTACATGACCGCCCTGGGCTTTATGAACGAGGAACACTGCGACCTGGAGAAATTCTGGCCTGCCGACGTTCATTTTGTGGGTAAGGAGATCGTCCGGTTCCACTCCATCATCTGGCCCGCCATGCTCATGAGTCTGGACCTTCCCCTTCCCAAAAAGGTATACGGTCACGGCTGGCTGCTGCTGGACGGAGGCAAAATGTCCAAGAGCAAGGGCAATGTGGTAGATCCCTATCTGCTGGCCCAGCGGTTCGGGGTGGACGCTCTGCGGTTCTTCCTGCTGCGCTCCTTCCCCTTTGGCTCTGACGGAAACTTCTCCAACGAGTTGTTGATCCAGACCATCAATACCGATCTTGCCAATGATCTTGGGAATCTGGTGAGCCGTACCGTCTCTATGGCGGAAAAGTATTTTGGCGATGCTCTTCCCGCTGAACAGAGGGCCGACGACGCTCTGGACAAGCCCCTCGTCGACATGGCCGCCTCCCTACGGAACCGGTATCAGGAGCAGATGGAAAACTACCAGTTCCAGAACGCTTTGGAGGAGATCTTCAAAGTCATCCAGCGAGCCAACAAATATATTGACGAAAACGCCCCCTGGGCTCTTGCCAAGGATATGGAGGCCAATGGTCCCCGGCTTGCCAGGGTCCTCTATAACCTTCTGGAGACCATTCGCCTGTGCGCTGTTCTCCTCCTGCCCTTTATGCCGGAAAGCTGTGAAAAGATCTTTGCCCAATTGGGCGCCGGGGTCTCCCTCCAGACCTGGGAGAGCGCCGGAAGCTGGGGTGCCCTGCCCGCCGCGGCGGCGGTAAAGCGGGGAGAGAATTTGTTTCCCCGGATCGATACGGAAAAGGAACTTGCCGAACTGGAGGCTATCGCCCTGGAGGCAAAAAAGGCCACCCTCCCCGCCGTCGAACTGGAGCCTTTTGCCGCTGAGAGCGTAGACTTTGATACCTTCTGTAAAAGTGATTTCCGGGCGGTGAAGGTGAAGGCCTGCGAGGCGGTGAAAAAGAGCGACAAGCTGCTGAAATTCACCCTGGATGACGGCACCGGCGCCGACCGGCAGATCCTGTCCGGCATCCACAAATTCTACGAGCCGGAGGAGTTGGTGGGCAAGACCCTGGTGGCCATCGTCAACCTGCCTCCCCGGAAGATGATGGGCCAGGAGAGCCAGGGGATGCTTCTCTCCGCCGTCCACACTGAAAAGGGGGAGGAAAAGCTTCACCTTATCATGGTGGATGACGCCATCCCGGCGGGGGCCAAGCTGTGCTAAGTATGTGAATAAGCCGGAGGGGCCGCGCGAAAAGCGCGGCCCCTCCTATTTTTTTGACACCATTTTTGTTTTAGGGTTGGATCATTTTTCTACCGTTACGGTGCAGGTCCCCTGGCCCTGGTTGGAGAGTTCGCCGATAAAGATGGTGGCCTCTACCGTGGCAGCGGGGTCTCTGACGAATCTGTAGCGGGGATATTTGGCGGGTGTCTCATCTTCGTAAGACACGCCTTCATCCACCCATTCCACGCCGGTATCATAGTTGGCCTCAAAATCAAAATCCTCCCCCACCCGGAGGATACCGCCGCCGGTGATGGAGCCGGTGTTTACCAGCACGGTAGCTCCCACATAGGCTCGTCCGTCCACCTGAAGGCGTCCCTTGTTCTGGATGGAGTGACCCATATTGTACATTCTCAGGATCCCCTCGGCACTTACAGTAATGGTCCCCTCGTTTACCGAGGCGCCGCTGAAGGTATTATTTTCGGAAGCCAGGCTCATCTCGCCCCGGTTGGTAAGGCCGCCGTAGACCTGGAACCGGGCCCGCTCTCCCTGGGTAGTCACCGTACCGGTGGAGGTAACAGTAAGGCCGTTTTCAAACTCTGTACGGGTCCAGCGGCTGCTGTCGGAGGTGATCTGAAGGGCACCGGAAAGCTCGGTTGCCGCCTGGAACCACAACGTTCCGGCTGAGGCGGTGGAACTACCTTCCTGGAGTTGGATCCCTCCCTCTGCTCTCAGTTGAAGATAGCCGTATTCAGGGACCTGGATCTGACCGCCCTTCTCCACTGTGATCGTACTACCGCTATTTCCCCGTACGTGAGTGTAATGAAAGCCGGTTTGATCCCTGCCCTGACTGTTGGCAGCGAGAATGCCGCCATCAGCTACCACCAGGGATCCACTTCCCAGGTTCATGTCCGCGCCTTCTCGGTCATTTCCCTCCAGGGTAAACACGCCCCCCTGACCGATGGTCATGGTGACCGGCTTGGCGTTGTTGTTAAGATAGAGCCGCTGCCCAGGCACCAGGGTGAGGGGCTGGGTCAGCGTAATATCTTCTGTGCCGGTGTAACGGACATTTTCTCCCGCTGCCAGCAGCTCCAGCGCCTTGGCCCAGGTCTCCGCGTTTTTGGAGCCGCTGGTATTGTAGTTGCTCCATTGGACACTGATGGTCTGGCTCTTGCCGTCCAGGGTCAACTCATAATCCACATAGGTGGAATACCGGTCCACCGGGGGCTTTTGAGCGGTGATCACCACATTCCCCTCTTCCAGGGTCACGTTGGTTTCCAGCTGGGAATCCCACACTCCGTCGGCGTTCCGGTAGGTGGCGGTAACAGTGGGGACGGTAGAAAAGCTCTCTCCCTCAAAGGGGGCAAGGACCAGCTTGATCCCGGAATAGTTCCGGTCATCTACTTGGACATCGGAAAGCTCAGGCAGGTTATAAAAGTTCTCATAAAAGCTGAGGTACACATCCAGATAGAGCTCTGTTTTCCCGTCTGCGGCGCGTCGCTGGGGATAGGCGTTGACGGTCCCCTCAAAGTCGGGAAGGTCCTTGGTGGTCTCCGCTCCATCCACCGTAACGGTGGCCTTTCCGCCGGTGAGATAGGCGCTGACCCGTCCCAGGCCCCGGTCCACGTCCATGGTCTCCTTCCGGGTCTGGGTGTCGTAGTTCTCGGCGTTGCCTACTGCAAGGGTCATGGACTGGAGCAGGAGGGGCTTGCCGTCGGCGTCCGCCCACTTGATGTAAAGGCTGGTGGAGGAATCCAGGGGTTTACCCTCCCCATCGGTGACCGGTTTTGTGATGGCAAGGTCCGCCTCATTTCCGGCAATGGCCTTATACTCCGTGGCGGCCAGGGCTCCCTCCGCCGTGGAGGCGGCGGCGAACTTCACGGCGCCCGCAGGGGCGGCGATGGTCAGAGTGTAGCTCAGGTTTGCGGCATAGCCCTCCTTTTTGGCAAAGGTAAGGATCAATTTGCCGTCCTTCTTGGTTTCGGTATAGCTGTCGGCTTCGGGGGCCGCGGGAGCGAAGGCCCCGGTAAGCTGGCCGTCAGCGGCGGTCTGGCCCTCCACCCACAGGGCGGTGACGGTCAGGTCGGTCAGCACGTTCTGGGTCTTCATGTCGTGATCCCAGCCGGCAAAGAGATAGCCGGAACGGACCGGGGGCTCCACATACCTGGCGTAGCCGCCGAACTTCACCTTCTGGGCGGCGGGGGTGGGAGCGCCGCCGGCGGCGTCAAAGGTGACGGTGCGGGGGGGCACGTTGCCGATCCACACCCGGCTCAGGCCGTTGAGGGTAAACTGGACATACTGCTTCCCCTCCACGTTGACTACCTTGCCGGGATCCAGTTCGGTCTCTCCGTCCACATTGGTATGCTGGGCAAAGAACACATAGTCGTTCAGGTCCACACCCGCCTCGGTGATCCCCAGTTCCTGGGCGGAGAGAAGGACCACCGTCTGACCCACAGGGTGGACGGGCTCCCCGTCCAGCTTCAATTCCACCGCCACATTGGCGTAGGAGGCGTCGGACAGGTCGGTATCCGTATTCAAAGAACCTTCCTGGGCTCCGGCGGACTTCTCAATGACCCGGAGAAGGCTGTCCTTTTTGGTTTCGGCGTTGTTTCCCAGGCCCATCTGACTTTCCGTTATAGTCTCGCTCTTCTTTTCGATGGTCAGGCTCAGAACACTGTTGGCGCCTACCTCCAGTGCGTTTCCGTCCTCATCCTTATAAGCGGCGTCCTCCGCTACGGAAACACGGGCTACCGTCTCACCGGCGGCGATAAAGGCACGGGTGGCCGTTACGTTTACCGTGGCGGACTTTGTCCCGGTATAGTCGCCCTTTCCGGCAACCTTGGCGGCGATCTTGCCGCTGGCGTCGGCTACGCTTACCGTATAAGCGGAACCGGTCCCCACAATGCGGGTATCCTCACTGACGGTATAGGCCGCGCTCTCCCCATCCTGGGTGGTGTAAGTCTTTTCCTTATACTCTGCGTAAGTTTCGGCGGTAATGACCATCTTGGTATCCTGGGCGTTGGTATAGGTATAATTAGTCACCGTCCACTCCGTGTCATAAGTGGCGGCCTCCGGCTCCACAGCAAGAGAAAGCGTATCGCCGATGTCTACGGTCCCGGTCACCGCTGCGCCGTCCCTGGTAATGGATACGGAGGACAGGGCGGTCTTGGCGGGCTCCGGATCGCTGCCGCCGCTGCTTCCTCCTCCGCCACCGCTGCTGCCAGGTTTCTTTGTGGGTTTGGGGGTGGGAGTGGGCGTAGGCGTGGCGGTGGGGGCGGGGGCCGGAGCCACCTTGGTTTCATAGCGCATCAGGATAGCGGCCGCCTGGGCCCGGGTAGCGCCTCCCAGGGGATCCAACAGGCCGTTTCCAAGGCCGGAAATGAGCCCCACCTCTACAGCCCAGGCCATGGCCTCTTTGGCAAAGGGGCTTACTTTGTCGGCGTCGGTAAACTGGGTAAGGGCAGTTGTCTTGGACACGTCCACCCCTTTAAATTTGGCGTAACGGTACAAAATGGTGGCAAACTGTTCCCGTGTGATCACGTCATCCGGGTGGAAGGCGCCATCCCCCATACCGTTTACAATGCCGTTGGCGCTGGCCCAGGCTACCGCTTTGGCGTACCAGGAGCCTTCTGCCACATCGGAGAAGGCCGCTGCTTTGGCCTCGGGAGTCTTCTCCAGACGGTGGAGAAGGGTGACCACCGTAGCGCGGGTGGTGGTGGCGTTGGGGGAAAAGAGTCCCTCTCCGGTCCCCTTCATCATGCCGGTCTCGTGGGCGTAGCGGACCGCCTCAGTGTACCAGGCATTGGGCTCCAGATCCCGGAAGGGAAGTTCCTCTGCGGCAAATGTCCCGGCGGGGAGCAGGCCCAACACCATAGTCAGGGATAAAAGCCATGCAAAAATGCGTTTTTTCATGTGTTTCCTCCTTTTCTTATGGAAAAACTTATATTCAAAACCGCTCTTCCTTCCTATAAAAAAGGCGGGCGGGATCTGCTTTGATTCGCCTTAATGGCATTACCAATTATAACGCTATTAAAAGGTTTATGTCAATACTGGCATTCCATAAACTAATGCTGAAAGGTGGTATTGACACGATGGATAAAAAGAATATCAACCAGACCGTGGGCGCCAACATCAAGCGGGAGAGGGAACGGGCCGGCTATACCCAGGAGCGGTTCTCCGAGCTCATCGGTATGGGCCCCAAAAGCCTCTCCGCCGTAGAGCGAGGAACAGTGGGCATCTCCCTGTCCGCCCTGCGCCGGGTCTGTACGGTCCTGTCCGTCTCGGGGGACGCCCTTCTCTTCGGAGAGACTCCAAAACACAGGGGGACAGAGTTGATGGACAAGTTGGACCGGCTGGGGCCAAAGGAGTATGAAATCGCCAACACCATTTTACACAAGGTTCTGGAGGCCTTTGCCCTGGGAAAGGAGCTGCCCCGGTAAAGGTTTTCCGATGGCCCCATAGGGGAACGGAAAAAGACTTTTTTCTAAAAAGCGCAAAAATTCACGAATTTTTGTTTTTCAAACAGTTCCTTCTATGCTATAATACAGTGGAGATAAAATAAGGAGGGGTATGTCATGCAGAACAAGGTGACCGTCACCATCGACGACCAGGAGTATACGCTGGTAGCCTCCGAGGACGCCGCCTACATGAAAAAGGT
>CANOHR010000054.1 GCA_947565875.1 uncultured Pseudoflavonifractor sp. | reverse complement strand
CCTCAGCTTTTATGGGGAGAGGAGGGACAACGGAATGCGCGAGCTTTGGCCTTCAGGCCGAAGCGAGGGATATGAAGTTTGTCCCGACGAGGTCGGTCATAGCCTCACCCTCCGCAAGAAATTATCCCAATTACTTTTTTCTCGCCTCCAGGGCCTTGTTTACCCGCTCTCCCGTGGTGTGAACGATCTGCAAAAGGGACTGGCAGGCCTGGGGGTAGCTTTCGTAAAGGGCGTCGTTGTTCATGGGGGGGAAGGCCTCCTTGCCCCGCTCCTTGCCGTACTGGGTAAGGGCGGCAAGGTAATCCGCCTCGGAATAGACCATGTCGGCGTCGGTGCAGCCGGCCAGAAAATGGTTGCTGTCAATGGAGAAAAATCCCTCGTTCTGGGTGCCGCTGGCCCGGTAAAGGTGGCGGAACACCTTGTAGACCGCGTCCCCCAGGTAGTCGGCGGCGGCGGTGATGACCGCCTTGCTCCCCATTTTCCCCAAAAGTCCAAAGAGAAGGTCCAGGGAATTGACCAGCAGCTTTTTGCTGAGCATGGCTGAAATGCTTCCCCGAAGCACGTTTCCCTTTTCGGCGGAGGCGTCGTAAAGCTCCTCTGGCTCGATGATGGTGGTGCCGTCCCGGCTCATGCTGCGGCCCAGCAAAAAGTCGGCGGACACATGGTAATAGTCACAGGCCTTTCGTACAAAGGCAAGCCCCGGCTCCCGGGCTCCGTTTTCATAGTGGCTCAGAAGGGCCTGGCTGATCCCCAGATCCTTGGCCGCCGAACGTTGGCTTACCCCCCGCTCCCGCCGCAGCAGGGACAGGGTCCTGGAAAAGTCGTAATTGGGTTCCATTTGTTTCTCTCCTTAAATAAACACAGTAGGTATATTATATGCAAAGCAATACCCGTTGTAAAGAGAAATTTTCCCGGAAAAACTTTCCGCTTCCCGTTGTCTTTTTGGAAAGAAAAGGTGTATAATGAGAACAAATCAAACCTCTCTTACCCCAAACTTAAAAACGCAGGAGGAATCCAAAATGGCAAAGTTTTCTTTTGACCCCATGATCGCGAAGCTGAAGGCCGCGCCCAAGACCATCGTCTTTACCGAGGGCACCGATCCCCGGATCCTGGAGGCCGCCTCCCGGCTTTTGGAGGGCGGCTTTCTGACCCCTATCCTGGTAGGGGAGCCTGCCGCGGTGAAGGCCGCCGCCGATAAAGCCGGCTTTGACGTCTCCAAGGCTAAGGTAGTGGACCCTGCCAACTATGAGAACATGGACGCCATGGTGGAGAAGATGGTCGCTCTCCGCAAGGGCAAGATGACGGAGGAGGAGTGCCGCGCCGCCCTTCAGAAGGGCAACTACTTCGGCACCATGCTGGTGGCCATGGGGGAGGCCGACTGTCTGCTGGGCGGCGCCACCTACTCCACCGCCGACACCGTCCGCCCCGCCCTTCAACTGGTCAAGACCAAGCCCGGCGCCCATCTGGTCTCCTCCTGCTTCATCCTGGTCCGGGAGACCGGGGACGAAGCCCTTCAGAAGCTTTGCATGGGCGACTGCGCCATCAACCTTAGCTATGAAGACACCCTGGACAAGGAGGGCAACGTGGTCCTCACCGGCGCTCAAAAGCTGGCCGAGGTGGCGGTGGAGTCCGCCCGCTGCGCCCAGCTTTTCGGCATCGAGCCCAAGGTGGCTATGCTCTCCTTCTCCACCAAGGGAAGCGGCAAGGGGGGCACGGTGGCCCTCTCCGCGGAGGCCACCAAGGCCGCCAAGGAGCTTGCCCCCGACCTCTCCATCGACGGGGAAATGCAGTTTGACGCCGCCGTCAGCCCCACCGTGGGCCAGCTGAAGTTCCCCGGAAGTCCGGTGGCGGGGTACGCCAACACCTTTATTTTCCCCAACATCGAAGCTGGCAACATCGGCTACAAGATCGCCCAGCGGCTGGGGGGCTATGACGCCTACGGCCCCATTCTCCTGGGCCTCAACGCCCCCATCAACGACCTCTCCCGGGGCTGCAACGCCGCGGAGGTCTACTCCATGGCCATTATTACCGCGGCCCTGGCGTGATCCAAAGAAAAGGCGCCCACAAAATTTGAGAGAACAAAAGCAGCGCCTGCCACGAAATTATGGCCGGCGCTGCTTTTTTATTCACGATAACAACGCTTCCGTAGGGCGGGACCCCAGGTCCCATTACACGTTGAACCGGAAGAGAACAATATCTCCGTCCTTCATAATGTACTCCTTGCCCTCGCTGCGGACCAGGCCCTTCTCCTTGGCGGCGGTCATGCTGCCGCAATTTTTCAGGTCCTCGAAGGCCACCACCTCCGCCCGGATGAAGCCCCGCTCGAAGTCGGTGTGGATCTTGCCCGCCGCCTGGGGGGCCTTGGTGCCCTTTCTGATGGTCCAGGCCCGGCACTCATCCTCGCCGCCGGTGAGGTAGGAAATAAGACCCAGAAGGGCGTAGCTGGCCTTGATAAGCCGGTCCAGCCCCGACTCCGCCACCCCCAGATCGTCCAGGAACATCTTTTTCTCGTCCTCGGGAAGCTCCGCGATCTCCGCTTCCAGCTTGGCACAGACGGGAAGGACCTGGGCCCCCTCCTTCTTCGCCAACTCCGCCACCAGTTGATAGTAGGGGTTATCCTGGGGGGCGGAGAAACCCTCCTCGTCCAGGTTGGCGGCGTAAATGATACTTTTCAGGGAAAGAAGCTCGCTGGTGGCAATCACCGCCCCCTCGTCCTCGTCACATTCAAAGCTGCGGGCGGAGTGGCCCTCGTTGAGCCATTCCTTCAGGCGGGTAAACAACTCCGCCTCCTTCAAAAATTTCTTGTCCCCCTTGGCGGCGGTCTCCGCCTTCTTGATCCGCCTGTCCACCATTTCAATGTCCGCCATGATAAGCTCCAGGTCGATGGTGGAGATATCCCCCAGGGGATCCACGGGCACGTTGGTGGAGGTGTCCGCCACCACGTGCATGATATTTTCGTCGTCAAAGCAGCGCACCACATGGACGATAGCGTCGCACTCCCGGATGTTGGCCAGGAACTTGTTGCCCAGGCCCGCCCCCTGACTGGCCCCCTTCACCAGCCCCGCGATGTCCACGAACTCAATGACGGCGGGGGTAGTCTTCTTGGGGTGGTAAAATTCGGAAAGCCAGGTAAGGCGGCTGTCGGGCACCGCCACCACCCCCACGTTGGGGTCGATGGTGCAGAAGGGGTAGTTTGCGCTCTCCGCCCCGGCGTTGGTAATGGCGTTAAACAGGGTGGATTTGCCCACGTTAGGCAGGCCCACGATTCCTAACTTCATAAGGATAGCCCTCTTTCGGTGGTTATTGTAGGGCTATTATAGCGGAACGGGGAGAAAAAGGCAAGACATTCCCCTTCCACTGTGATATAAATAGGGGAGGGGGGGCGAACATGAAATTTCCACTTTTTTATTGGTGTCTGGGCGTCAACGTTTTGGGGTTCGTTTTGATGGGCTTTGACAAACGGCAGGCGAGAAGAGGGGGGCGGCGGGTACCGGAGGGGCGGCTGTTTCTCGCGGCCCTGCTGGGGGGCGCGGCGGGAGCCATTTTGGGTATGTATGCCTTTCGCCACAAGACCCGGCACTGGTATTTCAAATGGGGTCTGCCTGCTATCTTGCTTTTTCATCTGGGGCTTTTGTGGTTCTATTGGGAATACGGCATTGCGCTTTTATAACAGAAAGGCCCCGGCTTATGCCGGGGCCTTTTCGTGCGGGCTTAGTTTTCGATGATCTGATATTCCCCGGGCCGCTCAGGATCCTCCAGGAAGGAAAAACTCTTGCTCTCAACGTCGTCTCCCGGCTCCTCCTCCGGGGCCTGGGACTCCATGGGCTGAGGCCCAAAGGTATCATCCACGACAGCCTGGGCCTTTTGGGGGTCGGCTTTGGTCTTGTCCAGGGGCAGGACAAAGAGGGCCGCATCCCCCTTGGCCTTGATGGCCCCGCTCTCCCCGTCAAAGTCAAAAAGCTCCGCGCTGGGCGGGATGTGGGTACCGGGATAGACCGAGAGATAGACGGTATGGTCCGCAAAGGGTTCTATATTATCGCACTCAAAAAGGTAGTAAAGGACCCCCTCCTCCGCAAAGGTGGTGACCCCGCCGCCCAGGGTCCAGGCGTTGAGCCGCCAGGGGGCATAGCCCTCCACCAGGGGGCTGACGGTAAGGTCGGGCACGTCCTCCTGGATGGCCACCCCGTCGGCGCGCTCATAGGCCAGAACGGCGTAGGTCTTATCCCTGGCTACGCCGCCGGGAAGGCTCTCCACCTCACTCAGGCCCTCTCCGCCCACAAGGCCCATAAGGGTCACCTTGTAGTCTCCCACTGTCTTGACCTCGTTGACTGTAACCGCTTCCTGCTGTTCAAAGGCAGCAGCAAGGGCCTCATTCCCCGCCCGCTGGGCTACGTCCTGGGGGCGCAGCAGGGTGACTGCGGCATAGGCGGTAATGCTGAGGGCGGCAGTCAAGGCGACCGCCACAAGTCCGGTCCTCAAATTCATTTTTTTCATGGTCTTTTGCTCCTTTTCCTGGGCCAGAGCCTGAAGCCGCGCCATGGTCCGGTCCTGGAAGTCGGGGGAAAAGGAGACGGCGTCCACCTGGGCGCGGTATGCTTCCTTGTTCATGCGTCTTCCTCCTTCAGTAAGTCCCGCAGACGGCTCCGCCCGCGGGAGAGCCGGGTCCCCACGGTGGGGACGGGCAGCGCCAGCAGTCCGGCGATTTCTTTGATGGAATAGCCCTCGTAATAGTAGAGATGGATGACCGCACTGTACGCCTGGGGCAGGGAGCGGACAGCGGAAAGGAGGGGGCCGTAATCCGGCTCCGGGGCGGTGGCCTTCTCCGCGTCCTCCAGGGGGGCGTCGTCACGCCTCCTGCGCCGGAGATCGCTGGAGCGGTTCAGCGTAGCCCGGAGGAGCCACGCCTTCTCATGCTCCCTGTCCCGGAAACGGGGAGCGTGGGTCAGCACCCGGAGAAAGACGTCCTGGACCGCATCCTCCGCGTCGGCGGGAGTGGATCCCCTGGTAAGGGCTGCCCGAAGGAGCATGGGGCTATAGGTCTCTACCATACGGCGAAGGTCCTGTTCCTGTTCCCGGTCCATCACGGTCTCATCTCCTTTCACCTACAACACGTTTGGGAGGGGGAATATTTTTCACCGGAGGGCAAAAAAATGAAAAAAAGAAACCGGGGGCTCCTTTGCGCCGGGACGGCAGTCTTGTTTTTGGCCCTTGCCGCCGGACCGCCGGGGACGGCGGTCCGGCGGCAGGGGCCTGTTGCGAAATTGCTATGATGCACAGAGTCCGTCATTGCGAGGGCCGCTATGCAGCCCGTGGCGATCCGCACCCCTGAGGAAAGGAAACGGATTCCCACGAAAAAAGACCGCCGGCGGCGGTCTTTTTTCTCGGAATGACGGAACCTTGTGCAATTTGCGCATTTTGCAACAGGCCCTTTATCACTCGCTTTTCGGTTTTAACCTCTTCTTGCTCCCGTCGGGGCTTAAGATCACGGTGTTATCCAGATGGCCCTGAAGGCTTTCCTTCACCGCGTCCACATACTCCCGGCGGAGGGCGGCCTGCTCCGCCTTTTCCTCCTCCGTCAGCCCCTCCGGGGTGCGGGACTTCCGGGCCAATTCATTGATCCGGGCTACGGTTTCGTCTGTTATCATAGATACCTCTCCATTACGATCATGGTACGGCCCTTTTTGGAAAGGCCGCTGATCTCTTTTAATACGCACTTGCCAAGGCCCCGGCAGGTCATTACGTCCCCTTCATTTACCGTCCGGTCCGCCTTCACGCAGGGGCGGTGGTTCAACTCCACCCGGCCTCCCGTAATGAGGTCGGCGGCCTTTCCCCGGGCAATGGAAAAGCCGGTGGAAAGGACCGCGTCCAGCCGGAGACTGCTCACCGTGTCCCGGACCAGCTTTACCTGTTTTTCCGGCGGCGTGATATCCGCCAGAGGGATCTCCTCCACCCGGAGCCTGGCCCGGCCCGCCCCCGTCAGGTTTTGCAAAAGATAGGGACTCAATTCCCGAAAAACGAAAATATCGCACACCCCGTCTCCCACCAGAAGATCCCCCACCTTCTCCCGGTCCAGGCCCTGGCCCAGAATGGAGCCCAGAAAGTCCCGGTGGGTCAGCTTTTCTCCCGACTGCCATCGGCAGCGAAGGGCGGTGAAGGGGCTCTCCCAGTCCGATTCCTCCTGCCAGTCCGGGAGGAAGGCGCAGACCTTCCGCTCCGCGTCGGGGTAGCCCCCGGAAAAGAGATGGCGGGGATATCCGGCGGCGGCGATGAGGCGGCGGGCCGCCTCCTGCCGGGCGGTGGAGAGGAAGGGGGTGCAGCCGGGAGCGCCCCGCTGGGCGTGGCCCATCTGGTCGCAGATCCGGGCCAGGAGTTGGCGCTCGTCGGGGGTTTGGGCCACCTTGGATAAAAGCTCGGATTTGGTCACGGGGTCTTCACCTCAATGGAGCCATTTTCCCGTTCAAAGGCAGCAATATGTTGTTGCGCTATAATTTCAATCTCTTTGTTGACTGAGCGGCCATTGCTTTTAGCCACCACTTTAAGTTTTGCCATAGTTGCAGGTTCCAACCGCAAAGAATAGGGATTTGCTTGTACTCCCACGAAAGTCACCTCTCTTTTTGATACCAAAATAATATCATATAGATTCTATTTGCTCAACGATTCAAAAAGGTGCCATATAGATATTGCCAGTTAGATTTCTTTTTGATATCATTTAGGCATGTTGGAGGTGATAAAATGGAAGAGCAAGAAAAGACCTGCGAGACCTGCAAGCACTTTTGCAGGCACTACACCCGCAGAGCCAAAAACAAGTTCATGCCGTTGGGGGTAGGACACTGTATCAATCCTCATCTTCGGGATAAGCGGGGTGATACTCCGGCTTGTCAGCGGTATGCCAAAGGGAGGGAGAAGGAGGTGGGGTGATCCTTCTCCTTTCACTGATACCGTTCTGGGAGCCTCTTTGCTGCCAAAGAGGCTCCCAGAACGGTATCAGTGAAAGGAGAAGGATCAGATCGGAAGAGCGTCGTGTAGGGAAAGAGTGTAGAT